>CAIQOG010000678.1 GCA_903873355.1 uncultured Bacteroidales bacterium | reverse complement strand
TTTGGTTATACTATTCCAGTCTAAATAACTTGGATATGGATTACCTACCAAATTAAATCCATTTTTAACCTGACCTGATGTTTGGGTAAGACCAATCTCTTGAGCACCGGTATTCAACGTACCAGTGAAAGTTACTACTCCGCTTGAAGCCATATTAGCCACATAACCTTTCATTACAGTAAGACCTGTTGCATTATTAGTAATTGCAGGCCATGGAACTGTACTACCATGTGTTTCGTCATAGCTGTAAAGTTTGTTGCTCAATCCGGCCGGATCAAATACTGCAGCAGTTGCTCCTGAAACTGGGCTTGAAATATACCAGTTACGACCTGTTGTGAGATATTGTTCAACATTGGTTGATCCTGCAGAAACTGTTCCACCATTATCAACAAAGGTTGCAGTTCCTGTAGCATCACTCTGAAGAGTTAATGCACCAGCAACTGTCAGTGTTTTTCCTGAAGCCAAGGTAAGTTTTGCTCCCGGAGCAACTGTCATTGTTTTCACGCTTGCATCGGCATCAACGGTAAGTTCACCTGCTGAAACAGTTACATCTGTTGCTGAAGTAGTAGTGTAGCTTGACAGATTTGCATTAGCTAATACAGTTACCGAAGGTGATGCCGGTGTTACTGAATTGGATGCTGAACTTGCTGAACCACTACCAACACTGTTACGTGCTGTTACTGTAAAGGTATACCCTGTTCCGTTGGTAAGTCCGGTTACAACTAACGGGCTTGAAGCTCCTGTTGCAGTATGGCTGCCCGGATTTGAAGTTACTGTATAGTCAATAATTGATGAACCACCATTGCTTGATGGTGCAGTAAAAACAACTGATGCCTGAGCATTTCCGGCTGTGGCAGTTCCAATAGTTGGTGCATCTGGAACTGTTATATAATCAGCCAATCCAAAACTACCTACGCTTGTAAGACCTGAAGCAGTATAAGTTCCAGTTACACTGTTCGATGTTATTGTACCAGCATTGTTTTCAATAATTTTAGCTGTTCCTGTTGGTGTAAATCCAGTACCATCTAATGTTAAGTTGTAAGAGTAAACTGTTGAACCTGTCTGAGCTACAGTCCAGTTACGTGCAGTGTACAAGTTGGTGTTTGCCGGCATTGTTCCTGATAATGCACTTTCAGTCTGATATACTGTAAATGTACTTGGAGTTACATCCAACGCTGTAGCATTAATAGTTACCGGACGGTAGTTTCCACCTTTACCAAGAGGGAATGTTTTTGAACCGGTTGCACCGTAAATCATAGCCAAGTTACCATTGATATACGAACTTGCCGAAGCACCAGAAATACTTCCTGCAGATGGAATAGTTAATGTATTTGCTCCAGTTGATAATAGACCAGAGGTTAACGTTAATACATTATTTACAGTAATGTTATTATTGGCAGTTAATGAACCTGCTGATTTATTCACTGTTAGGTAAGAGAATGTTTCGCTACCTGTATTAGAAATGGTTTGAGAGCCTGTTCCATTAAATATAACAGCACGAGAATGATCTGTAAAAGTTGAACCAGAGGCTGCACGTGTCCAGTTTCCACCTACATTTAAATCACCACCAATTCCATCTCCTAAGGATAAGTTTCCATTCACGGTTACATTTCCATTTACTGTCAAGGGTTGATTCATCCCAATACTTCCATAATCCATATACAATGAAGAACCTGCATCAATAGTTAAGTTTCCTGTAAGTGTTCGCGCAACTGAAGCACCGTTTGGATAGTTCAAAGTAGTATTGTTACTAAGTTGAATGCTCGCTGGAGTAGTTGTATCAAGTTCTTTATATCGGCCATAAGTCGTACCTGAATTGTATTTCAATAATGAACTGCTACCATAAGTTGGAGCAGCGTCCACACTTCCTCCGGCATTTAGTTGGAGAGTTCCATTGATGGTAAGGTTACCTGCACCTACAATAGGCGCCGATGCACTGATATAACCACTCACTGTGCGGGCAACACTTATGGTGATACCACCAGCACCGGTTACAGACACATTTATAGGACCGTTAGTTGCAGGCCAATAAACCGGAGTACCACTCACACCATAAGTACCAGTCGTATTATTGAATGTCAATGTGCCGCCCGTACCATAATTCCATACTCCCGAAGCTGTTGTGGTTGCATAACCACCTTGATCAATACGGAAAGTACCATTGATATTTGCTGTCCCATTATTTGTTAAGGTAAACGCACCGGTTGCCAAAGTTCCACCGGTAGGAACGGTCAATGTCCCGGAAACGGCAGCAGAAGCGGCTAAAGATACACCTAAAGTGTTTGTAATATTGATATTATTTGCAGCAGTAAGTAGTGCACCGGTGGTTTGAGCTACTGCCCCATTAAATTCATAATTGGCTCCAGCCTCAGTTACAGCACCTGACCCTGAAAGACAAGTCAGACCGAATTGATGTGCCGTTTTTAGGGTAGAACCCGCTTTTATTGATACCACATAGCCTGAACCTGAGCTAATAGATGCTGTTTTACAATCCAAAATACCGCCACTATTATTATTAAACACCGTTTTATCTAAACAAGCCCCAGTTGTTGGTGGATTGAGAATAAAAGTTCCGTTGTTATTATTGTTAATCGTCAGTCTACCTGCTGCACCTCCCGTACTAGTTAAAGTACCATTCAACTCAAATGTTCCGCTGTTAGTTATTGTTGACAACAATGATCCTGAAGTATAACTAGTATTACCAGTGTACAAACAGTAACCTGTGCTAGCAACAGCACTAGTATTCACCAAAGTCATTGTTCCTGCATTGGTTATTGTATTCGTATTGGTACCATTCGCAGCTTGAGTTGGTAAATTCAAAACTCCGGCAAAAGTAGCGGATATCGCCACATTCATATTGATAGTACCGTTATTGGTAAACGAAAGGTCGTTTGTCCCTGTTGACTTACTATTAGTTAAGTTTATACCACCGGCAATCGGTCCACTAACGTTTATAGTACCATTGTTTGTAAATGAGCCACCACCAGTACTGAAAAAAAGATATAACGCTTTAGCTGTATTACCTGTGAGTGAGTAAAGTGTAAGGGTGGTACCCGAATTGATCGTTAAATTACTTCCACCCCCATTTTGAAGTAATATACCAGCTGCCACACCGGTAGCTACACTACCCAACGTAATCCCTGAGCCACCAATCTTTCCATTACAGGCTGCTGTTACGTTTATTGCAGTAATACCAATTGCGTTGCTTGGGATAGATAGAGTTGGATTATTCAATTCAACTAAAGGTGCATTCGACCCTGTATTACTATTATTAAATAGTACAAGACCACCTGATGTAACAGTTGCACCACTTAGAGTTAAATTAGCTGCTCCTTTACCCGTTATTGAGCCATCTCCAAACATACCCCACGCACCAGTTGGGGCAGTGGATGGATTTTCCAGACGAATACAATAACCAGTTGTTAATGCTGTTTGTGTCACATTCAACGTTCCATTATTTTCCAGAATACCACCGTTAATTACAAGAGCACCATTAGCCAAGCTATTACCTGCAGCAGAAGATGTTAGGGTACCTCCTGAGGCAATAACCAATTTACCCTGAGTAGAAGCATCTGTATTTCCAATAAAAACATGTCCCAAAGCAGTTGTTCCACTGTTAATTGTACAAGTTCCTGTAATGATTTTCACAACACTTCCAGCTACCGGAAGTGCAGCGGCCTGAGCAGATCCAGTTCCATCGTACCAGTTACTGAGTGTAGCCCAATCGCCAGTACCACCTTTCCAAATGTGAGTGTAAGTCTGGGCACTCAGTGAGTTAGTCATTGCGCTGGCAAACAGCACAAAAAGAGTTATAGCTGTAATCGCCTTCACCCTTGAAAAAGAATTGAGTAATCTTTTCGTTTCCATGATTTAAAATTAAAAATTAATAATTAGTATTTGATATAGATTTTTTGAGTATTTATCGATAGCAAAAATAGACACATCAATCATCATACAAAGGGACAAAAAAATAAATATTGGGGGTGTAATGGGTAAATATGTAAAAAGCTTATTTCTTTATCAACAGCTTCATCCATACATTCGTTTCATACCATTTTGCCCCGGGAATCCAGTTTTCTCCATCAGCTTCATAAGCACCCATATCGGGGGCTTTGCCGGTAAATTTATTTTCGGCATAAGTTATTATAACACCTTTGTCAACAATATCGGAAAACTCCAACGGACGAAAATCACGTTTTGTAATATCTTTTAATGGATAAGGTTTTTGAGTAATATAATTTTTGAACAGTTTGTCATTGACAGCCAATGTATCTTTAGGATTTCGCGAACCACGTATATTGTTAATCAAATTATTGAAAGCTCTTGTATTTTTATTTTCATTTAACAATCGTGGCCATTGCACCGCCCATACCTTCAGTGGTTCTTCTTTTTGAGGTAATTCAATAGAACTCCGACAATTGAAAACGGTATTGTTATAAATGATATTATCGTCACCTTTAGCAATGATGCCTATATCACCGCAATCCCAAACCACATTGTGATGAAAAATATTGTGGCGTGATTGGTCATCGCAGCGAATTCCAAGACCACCCAATTTCTCTTTGCTGTGATAATCTTCGGTAACACAGCCATGTACCCAGTTGTAACGAACCGTACTGCTGTGTGAAAATGGCCAGCAACCATATACCAGCGAAACATCCTTACAAGCGAGACCACCATCGTAAATGTGATTGTATTCCACCATACTTTTGGCTGCATGATAAACCAAAATTGGTCCTCCGCAATTGTACAAGGTATTGCTTCCAGCCACATTGCCAAAAGAAGTGACATCGCCGTTTTCGGGTGTACGTGGAGTTGGTGGGTACTGAATGGTATTGAACCAGTTAACACCCAAATGCGGACTTGAAGACAATTGCAAGGCAGGGTAAATAAGTGTTCCTGAGTAGTTCACATCATGAATAATACTGTTGGTCACTTCGTTGTAATTTCCCATTGTCATTAAGCCAAGGTTATTGGCGAACGAAATGGAAATATGATCCATTTTATTGTAATCGCCTACGATTTTGCTGAAAACCGACTCTTTTCGTTCCTGATCAAATTCTGTAATAGTACGTGAATAGCTTGGAAATTTCAGATTTGAGTTCGCAACCATACAATGATTACAATCATCTAAAAGAAAGGTACAAGCAAAAAAGTTGACACCATTTATTGAAATATAATTCTTGTCTTTGGCATAAAACCCATAATCTGTAGTTTTATAGCTTACATTAAACGCTACCGGATTTTTTCCATCGGGTGCGAAGAAGTAAAGTTCCTTTGTTTTGGGATTGAAATACCACTCTTTTTCCACATCCAACGCTTCCAGTTTCCCCAAAAGATAGAAATAATCATCAGCCCAAACATTTAGTAAATCATCCGGTTTACGATATTCGGGTGTGTAATTACAAAGTCCAACCAAATCGGCCGGGTAAAAAAGTTCTTTAGAACCTGCTTTGTGCGAAATGATGGGACGGCACCAAGTCCACCATTGATGCGCCACGTTGAGATAAGCCTGAGCACCTGTCCAGTCAATTCCGGTTTTAGCTATGGCTTCGCTTACTATCATGCCGTGTTTGCTACCATAATCCACTGCCACCCATTTGCTGCGGTCGAAAACTTCTGTCGATTTCATATTAGGCCAACGAGCTTCAATCATCATTGCCGTGTCCGCAAATAACTGATCTATTTTATCGGCTTCAACCATTGTTTTGTAAATTTTACCTTTGTATTTTTTCCATTTTCCTTCAACTTGTTTTGTCCCGTCTAAAATAACATTTTCACACTTATAGGCTTCAAAACGTATAGGTTTACCTTCTGTCCCTGTGTTTTTCGGAATTACCATTTCGTGGTAAACTCCTTCACGAATAAAACAAACATCACCTGCAACCATTAAATCAGCTGCCTTTTGAATGGTTTTAAAAGGTAAGTAAATTGTGCCTGAATTGGTATCATTTCCTTTTGGGGAAACATAGTATTCTTTTGCTTGAGCAGTGATTGTCAACGCTAACAACATTGCAATAGAAATTGATTTTAAAATATAGATTTTCATAATAAGTTTTATTATTTTTAGTGCCATGCAGATTTTAACTCATTAGCAATTAACGAATTAATTATTG
>CAIQOG010000677.1 GCA_903873355.1 uncultured Bacteroidales bacterium | reverse complement strand
ATCAGAACTTGTTTCTTTCTTTCGAAACGTATGTAATCTTCGTGCGATACATTCTGAAACCGATGTACTAATTCATGGTGTTTTTGTTGGATACAGTTCATGTGAAAAGCAAATAATTTTAAATATTAAAAACTTCAGATAAATATAATTAACAGTTTGTTTTAGAGTCTTATTCCTGTTTGTTCAAACAGTCGGTATTTTATAAATGTGAAATTAGCGATTAATCGCTATTGTAAAAAAAATATCAACCTAATACTTTTGACAACAGATTTGTTGAAACGCATTTCAGTTGCCGCTTAACAAATATAACTTAATAAATTAAGAAAACAAAATCAGTTATTGAAGAATATAAACACTTAAAACAACAAGCATTATGACAGCAGGAGCAAGAATTCCACGCGGGATTGACGATTTCAATCCATATTACACAAATGCCATCAACTATTTATCGGATGGCACACCCACAACCAATGCGGTACGATTGGGGATATTAGCCGAAGAACTAACTGAATTGACTGGCTACGCCACAGCATGGGCACCACTGTACATAAAATACAGTGATAAGAAAAACAGCCGAACCACTGCCGTGAAAGATCAGCTGTTAGAGATAATCGGTAATGTGATTGGATTTGATCAGGACAATCACATTTTAGATCGTATAGCCGCTTCACCTAATGTTACTATTATAGATTTAGAAACCTTTAATATTAAAAAAGGTTCTTTACAGAAAACGACACGAACTGTCTCATCAACTCCTATCAGCGAACCGGTAACTGTAACTATACAACCAATAGGTGGTGGTTCACTAACTGTAAAATGTTACAGTACTACCGGTCAGCGTGCTGCTATATACGATGGTGCGGACAGTGTGCAATACACTTATCAGGTTGGCGACACCGCTCCTGCTTCAGCCGAAGTCGCAGGTTTGACCAAAGAACTTTCCACTAAAGCATCGTTTACCCTGGCATTAGGTTCCGGCAGTTCGGCTAAGAATTTGTATATCTATTTTCGTTGGTACAATACCAAACACCCCGAACTGGCAGGTCCCTGGTGTTCGTTGCAAACCACACTGATATTGTAATGGCTATATCATACTTATTCAAACAAGAAAAGAGCACAATGTGCTCTTTTCTTGTTTATAAAGTAGTGCTATTATCTGAAATAGTTTTGTATTGTTTTTGTAACCTCAATTTCATCACATATTCCTTACTTTGCAATAAATTTGACGAATGTATTCAAAGGATGATTTCGGGGAACAGTTCAGGTGGGGTGTTTCATTGGCAGCCTATCAGGTAGAAGGTGCGCATGAAGCCGATGGCAAAGGTCCTTCTATCTGGGATCAATTCTCGAACCGGAAAAATCGGATTGAAGATGGTTCAAACGGAAATGTGGCTTGTGAGTTTTACTACCGCTATGAAGAGGATATTGCCCTGACCAAATCACTCAATCTTTCCCATTTTCGTTTCTCCATATCGTGGACAAGGATTATCCCCGATGGCATAGGAGAAGTAAATCAACCCGGAATTGATTATTATAACCGACTGATTGATTGTTGCCTGGAACATGGGCTTGAACCCTGGGTTACGCTCTATCACTGGGATTTACCCTTAGCCCTTGAAAAACAGGGAGGCTGGACAAACCGCATTGTGGTAAATGCTTTTATCCGATTAGCAGATATTTGTTCCAAAAGTTTTGGTGACCGGGTGAAAAACTGGATTGTGATGAACGAACCTTTTACCTTTACCGGACTAGGTTACTTAGTGGGTTATTATGCCCCGGGACGATTTGGAATGCATAATTACCTGCCGGCTGTACATCATGCCACACTTTGTCAGGCAGAAGGAGCACGCCGGATACGCCGGAATTTACCCAATGCTTTTATTGGCACTTCTATTTCATGTTCGTATGTTGCACCAGCCAGCCATAATCCTAAGCAGGAAGCAGCTGCCCGACGTGTAGATGCATTAATGAATCGTATTCACATTGAGCCTCTGCTTGGAATGGGTTATCCCGTTAAAGATTTGCCGGTATTGGAACGGATAGAAAAGTATTTTCATCCCTACGACGAAGAGCTGATTAAATTCAAATTCGACTTCATTGGCTTGCAAAATTATTTTTCGCTTGTGGCGTATGATAATCCGCTGATTCCTTATTTACAGGCTTTTGTTGTTCCTTTCAGGAAGTTGTACCGTCCGTTAACAGCTAATGGTTGGGAAGTTTACCCGGAAGGAATGTACCGTATTCTTAAACAATTCTCTGAGTACCCGATAAAAGAATTTATAGTTACCGAAAACGGAGCTGCATTTCACGACCATCTGGAAGGAAACCGTGTACATGATAAACGACGCTTGCACTATATTCAATCCTATCTTGCAGAAGTGCTTCGGGCAAAAAATGAAGGAATAAATATAAGTGGATATTTTATATGGACTCTGATGGATAATTTTGAATGGAGAGCAGGGTTTCGCTCAAGATTCGGCATTGTTTATACCGACTTCCTGAAGCAAACCCGGATTATTAAAGATAGTGGGCTATGGGTAAGGGATTTTCTGAAATAAAATCAATTCTTATTATATGTAACCATTTCGAAATATTAAACCTGAAAATATAGGTAATAAGGCGATTAAATGGTTGATTCATTTGACTGTCTCTAAAAATAAAACTATATTTGCGAAATTATGACCACATTTATTTGTGACCACCCATAACCTCAATATCTTAAACATTTAAGACAGTAACTCATGTTAAAGATAACGGCCTATCAAATTGCCGAGAGCATTGATATAAAAAGGTTCAAAAATGATTTTACAAGCAAGTTACTTTCATCTTCATCTTTCGAATTGTTTTACGAATACGAAGAAAAATCCTACTTGTATCTGTTTAACTATGGAGTAGCTATTTTTGCTGATTTTTCGGAAATCGATGAAAGCAAAGTAATCTCTTTCATTGAGAACTACAGTTCAACTCCT
>CAIQOG010000676.1 GCA_903873355.1 uncultured Bacteroidales bacterium | reverse complement strand
TGATGGTTGAAATAATGGTCTCCAATATGTTCCATTACCTCGCCATCCATAAATACCAGTATTCCGGCTTCTTCTTTTACTTCAAGACTATTATTAATTAAATTGGTAAGGTAGTTAATGTCGTATTTCAGGCCATACAACTGGAAAATCCGGTGATATTGACCACCTAAATCCGGTGCAAACTGACCACCCTTAGTTAAGGTCCATACGCTGCATCAAAAAGGTTGATTTTATTTGTTAAAAATAATGGTTTATTTGTTGTTGTCTTCTGTTTTTTTATTCCATTTTTTTCTGAGCGATTCTCCTTTTAATTCAATACGCTGTGTATTGTTGATTATTCTGTCAAGGATTGCATCAGCTACTGTTTTTTCTCCGATTACTTCATGCCACTGTTTTACTGGGAGCTGTGATGTAATAATGGTGGAACGTTTTCCATGGCGGTCTTCAATAATTTCTAGTAAAGAAGCTCTGCTTGTCTGATCGAATGGTTGTATTCCAAAGTCATCCAGTATGAGCAGGTCTTGTCTTTCTATTTTAGCTAAATCTCTGATAGCAGAGCCATCTGCTTTGGCCATTTTGAGTTGAGCAAACAAGCGGGTAGCATTAGCATACAATACTTTAAAACCTTGTTGGCAGGCCTGCTGACCCAGAGCAGAGGCCAAAAAACTTTTACCTGTTCCAGTGGCTCCAGTGATGAGGATATTTTCATTTTGCGTGATGTATTTACCATCAGCAAGGCGGTGGATTTGATTTTTATCCAACCCTCTGCCACCATCATAATCCAATTGTTCAACAGTAGCTTTATAACGGAAGCGAGCATTCTTGGTGGTTCGTTCAATGTTACGGTTGTGTCGCTCATCCCATTCACTGTCAATAAGCAATGCTGTCATCTCATCAGCAGTTAACTGTTCATTTTTTGCTGATTCTACGCTAGTTCTAAAAGCCCGGTGCATACCAAGCAAACGCATTTGTTTCATTTTGTCGAGTGTGTCTGTGTTCATTTGATTTAATTTTTATGAGTGGTTATTAATTATTTTATTGATAGTAATCGCTACCTCGTATGTTTTGATGCTGAGGCATACTATGTGCTAATTGTAATTCTTCTTCTGTTAATGCATCCAGTTTTTTTTCCAGTATTTGTGCAATGATTGGATAATTGTATACTCCATAATTATTCGCTCTGCGGCAGGCCATTGTTAATCTTTCATTTCCTACCTTACGTGCCAGGCTAAGTATGCCAGTGCAAGATTTATATGCCTGTTCGGGATGCTGTTTGTTTTCAATTACACGCATGATATAATTAGCCACTTCTTCATCTATAGCTTCTGCTTGTTCAATAAATTTTTCGGGTGTCCATTCACTTAAGTAACGATGCGCAGAGGCAAGGTGTTCATCGGTGGTAGTGTAGTGATATTTGCGGTATTGCCGCTGATGTACTGCTATCTGTTCGTACTTATAATAAATCACTACGCCCGCAGCAGTATATTGTATTTTAACTTTCCTGCCAATAAACCGGTATGGTACGCTGTAATAATGTTTATCAACAGCAAGGCATACATGACCATTTTTCATTACTGTAACAATATGCTGCTGTTTAAATTCATAACGATACACAGGCAAAGGTTGTAGGGTTGCCTTTTCAATCTCTTCAAACTGCTGACGACGACTATAGTTACGTCCTTTAAAGGGAGCATTGTTTAATTGTTCTAATGCTTCCTTAATGGCGCCATTAAGTGTTTCAAGCGTAAAGTAAGTATGTGAACTTAACTGTGTGTATATGCGGTTATATACAATTTTTACCATCCCTTCTACCAATGATTTATCTCTTGGACGGTACACCCTGGCTGGAAGAACAGCAGTGCCATAATGTTCTGCAAAGTCAGCAAAAGCTTCATTGATAGTGGGCTCATATTTACTGCTTTTAGTAACAGCAGATTTTAAATTATCAGGCACAATGGCAGCCGGAACTCCTCCAAAATATTGCATCGCATTTTCACAGGCACTGATAAAATCTTGCCTACGTTGAGTAGATACAGCTTCTACATAAGTAAGCTGACTACAGCCCAGTATAGCAATAAATACTTCGACCACTTGTACCTCCCCAGTTGCTTTTTCTGTAATACTTAACTTCTCTCCAGCAAAGTCTATGTACATCTTGTCCCCAGCCTTATGATTTATATGCATAACAGCCTTAGCACGACCAGTATAAATAGTAAAGTAAGTGTTGAACTGAGAATGTCCATATCCGTCAGGGTACACTTGAAGATAGCGTGACCATAACATGCGTATGGTTACACCCTTTTGCTTAAAGTACTTCTCCAAATCAGGAAGCATTTGTTGTAGTTGTTCATACCGCAATCCCTTTTCAGGAGGTGCTGCTGAACCAAACAAAACCTCTAACTCTGCATCTGAGATTGTGCTGAGCATGTCGAAGGTCAGTTTCTCTGAAAGAAATTTACGTATGTATTTCTTTACAGTATTACGGGATACTCCCGTTTGATCACTAATCTGTACCTTACTCTTACCCATGGTAAAAGAACGAAGGATCTGTCTTATCTTAGTCATAAGAAGTGTTTTATTAGCCATGTCTGATTTTGGGTTTAGAACCCAACTTCCAACATAAATGGCCGTTAAAACAACCTTATTTAAATACAGCGTAGGGGGTGGTCAGTTTGGATTGGATTTGACTGGTCAGTTTGCACTGGATTTAGCTGGTCAACTTCAATTGGATTTAGGTGGTCACATTGACTGGATTTTCCAGCTTATTGAGGATGGAATTTGGTAAGATGCTGCATATTGGAGCTCTTCTTCAGTCGATTTGAAGGTTTGAAAGGCCCCTCTATACCAACGAGGGTCCCTGCAATCCTTGATACCCTTGTCCCTAAATTCTTCCCATGTCAGGACATCAAAGTAAAATCCATTCAACCAAGGCTCGATTCCCGTGATTCCTAATTCTAAATTTTGGACCCGATTCAAAACCTCTTCGAAATCGGCTTCGGAAAAATACTTAATGGATGGGACATCATATCCGTCGTTAAGGTTCTTCAGTCCGTAAAAAACATGCTCATCCAAGTATGCTTCTTTTAATTTTTGATTTGTTTTCATATTGATAAATATTTCGAGTCTGAGGCAAAAATCTGGTTTACTCAAAACTAATAGGACTTATGTACACATATGTGTGTATGAGCATTCAACCATGTATGTTGTTGAGCAACTGTTTCGCATATCTAAGCTCTTTTTCTTAAGTTGATGTTACCATCACCACCGATTCGTCTTGGTTCGGTCCCGTTAATGTAACTATAGGTTAGATATTGGGAATTGCGGCTGTAAGGGTCCTTATACACCGTAACCTTATCTTCATAGCTATACCCATCATCAAAGGTAATAATTGCGTCAACAAAATTGAGTGTTGTTCCAGCACTCATCAATTCAAGAACTGAATTTTTGTTATTATCCGAAAAGGAAATGTCACCAGCATTAAGATTTAGGTGTTCACCTTGGCTGATTGTAGAAATTACTTTGTCGGTCTTTAATTTTTCACTCGTTGACAGCTTCGCCGTTGTTTTTATTCCGTGTTTCAGGATGATTTCATCCATAACCTCCTTAATCCTATCGGCATGTTTTGGGTGACAAAACAAAGCATCATACACATACCCAACATAGATACCTTCTTCGTTTAATACCCTTATTACATCTGTCATTACCGCTACTTCTGTTTGAAACATCCTACGGGAAGTTATCTTATACTTGAATTCACTGCTATGTTTTTCTGCGATGATATTCTTCATCATCAATGGTTCGTGTTCCATGTAATAGTTGTATAACGGCGACTGCTTCATCTGCCAAGGAGTTTTATTAAAAAAGGATAGGTGTTCCAATTTCACTGTATCCACATCAATTCCAGATTCCAGCGCTAGTTGACCATGAGTCAGGTACTCTTGTTTACCTCCGTATTTGGCCATTGCAATATTGGGATGTAGGCAACTATAATCACCTTCATCAGCCGTTTTGCCACCGACTTTGACCAACTTGCGAATCCAACTCGGCATAAGTGTAAATGAATCTACCACTCGACCGCCACTTGCATCAGTACCTGGTGTTGGTATCATCAAGCCGTTATCGGTAAGGTATTGGTATATTTCAATTGAATCTTCAACAAATGATAGCTTTTCTGAGTTTTTGAAATAAGACTTTGTGTGATTGTTTAAAGACTTAAGCTTTTTGCCCTTGCGATTTTTATGTCCCATTTTTATTAACCTTTTGGCTTCTGTTTTGATTTGGTCGATGGTTGGCAGTTTTATGGTTGAATAGAACTCAATCAAGTTCTTGCAAATCAGATTATCTAGGGCCGAGCCGTATGTCCTCATGTACCGCTTATTTAAAAGCCCTATAGCTTCTGCCGTCTTTAATTCATAGCCAACCAGCCCCTTTTTGATATACGCATCCCCAATGCGGTAATTGAAGCTTTTACTACCTTCGGCGGATGTGTAGTCACATTGGAGAATAGCGCCACGTTCAAGTGGGTATTCCAATGCTAGCCTTACATTCTTATAAGTCAAAGACGAATTTGATAAAAAGTCACGAAGGTATTCAGCTTTTAATGCCTTCCATCCATCTGACATGTTATCCTCCAACATTTCGAAATAAGTAGATGTAAGCTGGGTGGTGAACAACAAGCACATCTCAACGGCCACATCGATTTCTGGATGTATATTTCGTAACAAGTGTTTAGGAGTGTATCTTCTTAATGCATAATCAACCTTGGTTGGCACCTTAATTGTATTCTTATGATTAAAGAATAGCGGAAAATTAGTACGATTATCACTAGCAACAGGCTCATTAATATCCTCTGTAATACTAGTAATATCAATACTTCTATTACTTTCTACTATTCTATTATCTAATACATCATTAATGAAGGAAGATGATTGATACTTATTATAAGTAGATAATTTATTACTATTAGATATTGATTCTGATAATTGATTTATTGGATATTCAATTATTGATTTAATATCAATTATTCTATAATAATCAATAAAGTTTAAAGAGTACTCCTTTGACTGGTAAGTGTAAATGTCATTAATACCAAGGTTGGCAACATGCGTTGAAATTGATGGTGAAAGCATTGTTCATATTATTCTGCATTGATGTTATTGCTCTGCTTTAATAGAAATCTGGTGCAGATGCTGGAGGCAATTACTCCTCCAGCAACCAGAGCCCAAGGTTATTATCCCTAACCTCAAGTTGTTTAATTATAATAAATAATTGAAGGAAGTCAATAGGGTTCGCAAATAAGATATACTGTTAAGTCACTTGAGTAAACTCAAATGAAATGCGACCATCCTATCGGATGCGTTTATGAAAACATTATGCGGAAATGGC
>CAIQOG010000675.1 GCA_903873355.1 uncultured Bacteroidales bacterium | reverse complement strand
GTACTTATTACTGATAATGATCGATGTTCAGATAATGATCGATGTTCAGTGAGCGGTATCGGGTGAATTGTTTCCAATATCGTGACTATTCCAATATTTTAATCCATTCGATATTTCCCTTTTTCGACCCATTCGATGTTAAAGTTTCGCAAACCCATTCAAAATTTCAGATATTTAAACACTGTTTACTTTGTTATCAATGTATGAAAACCGCCAATCAGCCAAATTTTTTAATTCATCAGGCAACTCATTTATATTTACAAAATGCTTGCTGGTATTTAATGCTGCAACGGTAACATCACATCCTGCATCGTGATAACCTTTTATGTAGTTATAATATCCCAATGCACCTCCATCTTTTAATGGCCATGGAACACGATTAACTATTTGCAGGATTTTTATCACGTAGTTTTATTTTTATTACGCCACTTTGTGATTCGGTGAACGAGTTTTACCCAAGCCGATTTATCAAACAATCCCGAATCGTTGGCAGCTTGATAAGTGAGAAAAAATCCAACAGGAATTAAAACCATAATTGCCAACCACATTCCCGAAATAGGAGTTGATGATTGTGTTTTCGCCATCTTTTCACCGGTAATGGTGAGGATGTGAAAGATGATATACAGTATAACTGATATAACTACCGGCATTCCGAAACCGCCTTTGCGAATAATAGTTCCAAAAGGAGCTCCTATAAAAAACATTACCAAACAAGCAACCGACAAAGTAAATTTACGGTGCCATTCAATATCGTGCCTAATGACTAAATTTTCTATTCCTCCTAAATCCGAAATAGAATAATCGATATAACCTTTTGCCGATCGGGCTTCGTTTAGGGCACTGTTTAAAACAAAATCCTGAGTAGCTGGTGTAACATTTTTGATAAGGTCGTAATACTTTACATCAACTTTTGTGGCCTTTGGTTTAAGGTGACCATACATGGTATCGTTTAAATGAAAAAACTGATCTAAACTCTTTTTAAGGTTATCGTTTTTACTTTGATTATAACTATTGAGCGAATCGATAGCATGATTAAGCTGAAGGATATTCAGCATTTGGTAATTGTCTTTAAACAGCGCTTCGTCTGTGCGATTCAATTTAAAATCGTACATGTCGAAAATAATTTTCTCTTCACTAAAAGTATACGTTGTATGCGGAAACGACCTTTCGTAACTGGCTTGACGGTCCATTTCTTCGTAACGTGCACCGTTAAACAATGTTAAAAACATAAACCGTTTATCTTCGCTCATGGTGATGTGTCCATGCTCAGAAACAATAACTGTTGAGTGTGGTGCACCTCCACGATTATCGTAAATGATGATATCGTAAAGCTGTTCTGTTTTTTTATCTTTTCGGCCAACACGCATGGTGATACCTTCGATACCGTTATAAAAAACGCCATCGCTAACCATCACTGATGGCTTTTGTTGTTTGATATCGTAGAGCAATGCGCTCTTTTTAAGATTGGCTTTGGGGATAAGAATATTTGAAGTGAAGAATGCAAAAAATGAAAGTCCAACCATGACAAAAAGCATCGGACGAAATATTTGCCAAATAGAAATACCAGCGGCTTTAGCCGCTACCAGCTCATACGTTTCGCCAAGGTTACCAAAAGTCATGATGGACGAAAGCAAAATAGAAAGTGGCAATGCTAACGGAATAATGCTTGCCGAAAAATAAAACATCAACTGTATGATGGTAAACCAACTCAAACCTTTACCTGCTAAATCATCAATGTATAGCCAAATAAATTGCATGAGCAATATAAACATCACCACAAAAAATGTGGGAAGGAACGAACGGAAAAACGTAAAGGCTATAAGTTTATTTAACTTCTTCAACGTGTATGTTACCTATAATTGAAACGGTGCGAAAATCGAAAATAAATCTGACAAAACAGGAATTTGATTTTGCTAAACGTAAAGTTTTAGCAAAAATCAGATTTACCATTAGTCAATAATGCTACCGAAGATTGGTATTCTGCATATTTGAACTGCTTTAATTAAAACACAGAAAAGATAAAAAATGCCAATTGTTTGGTATAATTATTT
>CAIQOG010000674.1 GCA_903873355.1 uncultured Bacteroidales bacterium | reverse complement strand
CATTTTCTGCTTCTTTAGTTTATGAATAATACTGAAAACCGGAAAATTCAGGAATCAATCCATGAAGAAATAAAGTGTAACACGAATGACACAGCAAAGCAACTTAAATGCATTTTTATATTAATCTCTTATTAATACTGGTTTAATCAAATTGGAAATACATTACGATATTTTTGCCGTATAAATTTTCAATTAGACTATTGTGATTAAAAAACTTTTAATTTCTTTATTATTAGTCGTTTGCATTGTAAAGGCATTTGGACAAAATTCAATACAGGGTGTTGTGACTGATGCTGAAACGGGTGAAAGCATTATTGGCTGTAATATATTGATTCAAGGTACTTCTTTTGGTACTATTACCGATATGAAAGGCGAATATACACTAAAGAATATTCCGAATGGTACTTATAATGTAATTTTCTCATTTATTTCATACGAAAAGAAAATTCAGAAGGTCGTTCTTTCAAAAGGAAATACAATCAATACAAATAATATAGTATTAAAACCTACCACCACTCAAATAAAAGATGTAGTGGTTACTGCTACTCGCCGGACTGATACAGAACTTTCACTCCTTATGAGCAATAAAGCAAGTGCTCTGACAGTAAATGGAATCTCTTCTCAACAAATTTCAAAATCGCAAGATAAAGATGCTTCGGAAGTTATTCGTCGTGTTCCAGGCGTAAGTATTCGGGATGGCAAATTTGTAATTGTTCGTGGGTTGACCGAAAGATACAATTCCGTTTGGCTGAATGGTTCCACAACTCCAAGTAGCGAAAGCGATGTACGTGCATTCTCGTTTGATGTTATCCCCAGCGGACAAATTGATAATATATTGATTTACAAATCTGCCGCACCGGAACTTCCTGCCGATTTTGCCGGTGCTATGATTAATATCAAAACGAAGAGTTTGATAGATAAGAATAGTATCACTTTTTCCTATTCGTATGGAAATCATATTGGAACTACAGGACAAGAGTTTTTTACTTATCAAGGAGGCAAGACTGATTGGCTGGGATTTGATGATGGAACACGTAATATACCTTCAGGAGTGCCTGCAACTGAAGATTTCAGAACACTTTTTAATCAAACTGATGCTGCTAAAATTGCGCAAATAAATACGATAAGTAAATCATTTAATACAATACTTACACCAATAAGAAATACAGCAGTCCCTGATGCAGATTTTCAGTTAGGGATAAACAAACGGTTTATCGTTGGTGATTTCTCAATTGGTTCAATCACAACCCTCGGTTATAACTCAACAAATACAACCACAAATAGTACCAGACCACTTTCGAAGCATTTGGTTATCAATCATCGAGTAATGATCAATTTAGTTATTCCACAAAAATCCGTGCAAATATATTGTCAAATTGGGTGTTTTTATTTGGAAACAATCAGAAAATAGAATTCCGTAATTTATTCAATAATTATGGAGATACGAAAACTGTAACGAATAATATTGAAGATTTTGTTAATAACGGGCGAGTTCAATCGTATGAACTTTCGTACGAATCGAGAATGACCTACTCAGGTCAACTTGCTGGAAATCATACCTTTAATAACGATAATAGCAAATTGGATTGGACAGTTGCTTATTCTTATGCTAATAAGAACCAACCTGATTTACGAAGAATTTCAAGTTCATTACGATTAGAAGATAGTGAACCAGGTACAAAATATGAATTGGATATACCAAATTTAAGTAGATTATATCTTAATAATGAGGAATTCCAAAAAAACGGTAGTGTGAATTTCAGTCAAAAATTAAAATTTGGGAATTTCAAACCTGAATTGAAAGCCGGTATTTATATAGAAAGTAAAAGCCGCAATTTCACATCAAGAAGATTCACTTATAGCAAACAATCGGGCTATAATGTTTATCTGGACAAATCGCTTTTAAGTTATAGAGACAGTGGTCTTTTCACTACTTCGATGATGACATCCATTCAAAATTTCTTCAATACCAAGATGGATTACAAAAAGGGTATTATAATGAATGAGATGACTGATAAAGCTGATTCATACAGTGCTAGTAATGACTTAATTGCGGGTTACGTCAGTGCAAACCTCCCTATTACAAGTTGGGCTAATGTTTATGCCGGAGCAAGAATTGAAAAGAATAATCAACAATTGAATAGTTTCAAAAGAGATGGTTCGAGTACGACACCAATCAGTGTTAAAAGGGATACGATAAATATATTTCCATCCATCAATGCAACCATCAATTTATCGAAAAATATGCTTATTCGTTTTGCAGGAGGCGAAACAGTTAACCGTCCGGAATTCAGAGAAATTTCAACCTTTGCCTTTTATAGCTTTGAAGAGAAAACATTTATGTTTGGAAATGAAAACCTGAAAAATAGTTACATAACTAATTATGATGCCAGAATTGAATGGTATCCAACAACCGAAGAAATTGTTTCTGTAGGTGCTTTTTATAAAGATTTTCAAAATCCAATTGAACAACATATAATTCATGACGGAACTGCCGGTTGGAGTTATACCTACGATAATGCCAAAAATGCAAAATCGTATGGACTTGAGTTGGATATACGGAAGAGATTACATGAATTGGAAAATGCCGGAGCTTTTTCATTTTTGAGTAATCTAACATTTGTAATAAATGCTTCACTTATAAACTCCGAAATAACGGTTGATACACTGACTCAACGGTCAGGGAAAAGAGAATTGCAGGGGCAATCACCTTACATTATTAATTTAGGAGCTTATTATCAGGATATTAAATCAAAATTTATGGCAAGTGTGATGTACAATAAAGTAGGACAACGTATTTCGTTTGTTGGGGATAAATATACACCCCATGTGTATGAATTGCCATTTAATTCTTTAGATGTAACTCTTGAAAAAGGAATTACAAAATGGGCAAGTGTTAAGTTTGGAATTAAGAATTTATTGGACAACGATGTGGTTTTTCAACAAACTGACGAATATAAAGATCCGGTGTCGAAACTTCAGGTTTCTAAAGTTGAAATCAGACAAAAATACAAACCCGGTATGCAAATCAAATTTGGAATATATTTAGTTTTTTAAATATAGGTTTTATTATTAATTATTTTAATTAAAAAAAGAAAAATGAAAAAAAATTTCTTGTTTGGCGGTCTTATGCTGTTAGCTACATCCATGATGGGGCAAAACACGATTGACAATGCCTTTTTCGACAAAGTGAGCTTCCGTGGTGCATTTGGTACAACGGATTGGACCTCCGGTTGGGCGAATTTCGACCCACAGAACAAAGTGTATCCTGCAACAACTCTTTCAGTTCCTGCAGGTAACATCGCGACTAACACTACGTTAGGCTCTCCATTGAGAAATGCTGCTTCTTTTGCAGATCCTTCATTGGCAGATACATTTATTACTCCGGTAGATTATGTTGGAGCATTTGGTGCAACTGACTGGACTAAAGGATGGTCAAATTTTGATCCTCAAAACACAACGTATCCAGCAACTACAGTTTCAATTGCTGCAGGTAACATTTCGAGCAACACAACCTGGACAAAAAACAATGTTTATTTGTTGAATGGCATGGTGTTCGTTAATGATGGCGTTACGTTGACAATTGAACCAGGTACTGTAATCCGTGGTGATAAATCAAGTAAAGCAACGCTTATTATCAGTAGGGGTGCTAAACTTATTGCTAATGGTACACTTGCAGAACCAATCGTATTTACTTCAAACCAAGCTGTCGGTAGCCGTGCTTCGGGTGACTGGGGTGGAGTTATCCTGTTAGGTAAAGCTCATATTAACCCGGGAACTGCTACCATTGAAGGTGGTGTTGGTCAGGGTCTATCGGCTCAATATGGTGGTACTGACGATACTGACAATTCAGGTAGTTTACAGTATGTTCGTATCGAATTTCCGGGCGTAGCATATGCTCAGGATAATGAAATCAACGGGTTGACCTTTGGTGGAGTTGGTTCAGGTACAACTATTGATAATATTCAGGTTTCTTTTTCAGGTGATGACTCTTATGAATGGTTTGGTGGGAAAGTAAATTGTAAACACCTTATCGCGTTGGCAGGTGTTGATGATGATTTTGATACCGACTTTGGTTTCTCTGGTAAAGTTCAGTTTGCAGTAGGTCTTCGCCACCCATTGATTGATGATGAATCTGCTCCTGGAACTTCAAATGGTTTTGAATCAGATAATAATGCTGCCGGAGATGCAGTTAGTCCCTATACAAATGCAGTATTTTGCAATGTAAGTTTGTTTGGACCTTTAGCTACTCCTTCAACTACGATAGCTGGTCACTATGGACGTGCAATGCATATTCGTAGAAATTCAAAATTACAGGTATTCAATTCATTGTTTGCAGGTTGGGGTACAGGTTTGTATATTGATGGTAATACTACACAGGCAAATGCAATTAATGGAGAATTGAAAATCAAAAACTGTATATTGGCCGGAATGAAAACAGCCAACTGTAATGTGCCTTCAGGTCAGACATGGGATGCAGCTGCAGAAACAGCTTGGTTTAATACTGTAGCTTTTGCTAATAAAACATTTGCTAACAATACTGATTTACTGGTAAATAATCCATTTACATTAACAGCTCCTGATTTTACTGTAACTCCTTCGTATTTATTGACAGGAATGACCTTTATTAATGATGGTGTTACTTTGACTATTCAACCGGGTACAATTATTCGTGGTGATAAATCAAGTAAAGCAACTTTAATTGCCAGCAAAGGTGGTAAGCTTATTGCTAACGGAACTGCAACTGACCCAATTATTTTTACATCAAACCAAGCTGTAGGCACTCGTGCTGCTGGTGACTGGGGTGGTGTAATCTTGTTAGGAAAAGCTCCTATTAATCCTGTTACAGCAACTATCGAAGGTGGTGTTGGTCAAGGTCTTTCGGCTCAATATGGTGGTTCTGATCCTAACGACAATTCGGGTAGTCTTCAATATGTTCGTATTGAATATCCGGGAGTTGCTTATGCTCAAGATAACGAAATCAACGGGTTGACTTTTGGCGGAGTTGGTGCAGGTACAACTATTGATAATATTCAGGTATCTTACTCCGGCGATGATTCTTACGAATGGTTTGGTGGTACAGTAAATTGTAAACACCTTATTGCAATAGGAGGAGTAGATGATGATTATGATACTGACTTTGGTTATTCAGGTATGATTCAATTTGCAGTTTCACTTCGTCACCCATTGATTGATGACCAATCTGCACCTGGAACTTCAAATG
>CAIQOG010000673.1 GCA_903873355.1 uncultured Bacteroidales bacterium | reverse complement strand
ATGAGCTTATAAACTATATTCATTACTATAATAACTTTAGAATCAAAGAGAAACTAAAAGGACTAAGTCCGGTTATGTTCCGAACTCAGTCCTATTAAATTTTAATTATTAATCCGTCCAACTTTTTGGGTGCAGATCACTTGCTGTGGCTTTTTTTGCTTTTTGGGCGATTTGTTTTTCTGTACAATCCTTCACTCAAATTTTCATATTCCGATACCTACTTGTGTTTTTTAAAGGAAATATGCTTTCAATAACAATCGGCTGAATTTTGTTAAGAAATTCAGCCGATGAGAAATAGATTATTAAACTACAATATCACTTTAAAAGCTTTATTCTCAGTTTTTATTAAATAAACAGAATTTTTTTGAGCAGGCAAAACTATTCGCTCACCTTGTGACTTTACTGATTGAATTTGTTCACCATTTACCGTATATATATTTATCAATTCTCCTTTAGATGTGCCTTCTACTATTATCTTGGAATTAGTGCTATAGACTTTTACTTTACTGTTGATTAATTCAGGAGCACTGGTAGCAGTACTTACGAATGAAACATTCAGTAATGCATTAGCTGATATAGCAGGAACGGTATAAATACCATTTACCAACGAACTGGTTACATCGACATTATTATAATAAACTGTATTAACTTTCCAACCTAAAGATGGGATGAAGCTAAAAGCTGGTGTTGAACCAAAATCATATAACTGATTTACTGTTCCAGATTCAGCAGATTTGATTGATAAACTATATTGAGTTTTTTGAAATGTTACATTCAATATTGTATTAGCATTTACAATTGGTGTTGAATATTGATTGTTTGTAATTTGTGATTTTACATTTATTCCACCATAAGTAAACGTGGCAATTTCGTAACCATTATTGGGAGTAATTGTAAATACTTTATTATTATTTCCATTTACAGATATTATTGCCCCATTTGTTAATATCACGTTATTCTCTATTATATTACCACCTGTTCCAATTTGTAATGTAATACCATACAAGTTTGATAAAGCGGCTTCATAAGAGAATACGAACTGACCCCAATAATTAGCACTTTGATATAGGCTAGTGCTACCAGATGGTATTTCTAAAGCACAATTCACTAAATTAACGTTCCCAAAAGTATTTGAAAATATGGTTGGAGGATTTATTTTAGCTACTGAAACAAGGAAAATACTTGTACAGTTTCTAAATGCATAATATCCAATTGTGAGAACGTTGTTTTTGAGATATAATTTAGTGAAATTTGTACACCCGTCAAATGCACTAGTTCCAATGTTTGTTAAGTAAGGTGGAAATGTTAGAATGCCACTCAATCCAATACAACCAACGAAGCTACTATTGCCTATAGTTGTCAACGAGCTAGGTAAAGTTAATGTGCCGGAAATACCACTACAACCAGTAAATGCATTATTTCCAATACTGGTCAAAGAAGTAGGTAAAGTGAGTGTACCTGTTAGACCACTACAACCCAAAAACGTTGAATCATTAATTGTCGTTATGTTATTTGACAGCGATAAACTGCCTTTAAGACCTGTACAGTTTTGAAAAGCATTTTTTCCTATAGTAGTCGCATTGCTGGAAATAGTCAAACTGTTTGTACAATTTTTAAATGCATAATCTCCAATTGAAATCACTGAACTCGGAATTGTTAAAGCACCTGATAGATAACGACATCCTGAAAAAGATGAAGCACCAATAGTTTGAAGTGTTGAAGGTAGGACTATTGTGGTTAGATATAGATTGTTTGCAAATGCATTATCAGGTATAGTATTGTTAGCAACAATAGTACCTGACAAATCAAGTTCTGACAAGTTAGGCATATAGGTTTTTATTGTTGCAAAATCAGTGTTATTCATATTCCCAGTTATAGTCAAGCTGAGAATTGAAGCCAACGGAGCATATCCTCCCGATATAAGAGATGAAGCCAAGCCACCTGCTGTTGGATTGTTAATAGTTATTTTAGTAAATGAATTTATGGGGTAATTTTTCCAATATTGGGCTCCTTTGTAGGCTAGAACTGATGCTGTAGGGACAAAGACATTATTAAGGGCACCAGAACTACCCAGTGTATTTATCAAAATAGTTGGAGGATTTATATTTAGGCAATAAACAGTTTTTAGATTCGGACAGCTATTAAAGACAACGTCACCCATTGATATAACAGAATTCGGAATTGTTATGGAAGACATGTTGCAACCGGCAAACGCTGCAACACCAATAGTAGAAATTGAATTGCCCAAACTAATATTCGTTAACTTTGTACATGCGGTAAATGCAGAACCACCAATTGTAGTGACCAGGTTAGGGATTGTAATACTTACTAATCCGTCACATTTACTAAATGCATAATCACCAATTGTAGTAACTGAATTTGGAAAAATAAAGTTTATCAGAGTGCTTTTGCCAACATCTGAAGGTGTGCAAAAGGAATTTTTAGGGATTCCATTAGCAGGATATGTATAACTACTAGTACCTATATTATAAGTGCCAGCTGACCCTGTATATAATGCAATACTTGCACCACTTATATCAACTATTGCCAATGCAGGCATATTGTCTCTCATTGTTTTGAAATCTCGAGAATCTATAGTTCCTGTAATGGTAAGATTTGTAATAGTTGTTTTTTCCGTTGCTGTGAGTAGGGTGCTAAGTGTTCCAGCTGTTGCCAAATTGATAGTTTTAGATACCTGTGATACTGCTGTAGCACATATTAGTACCGAAAGCAGAATTGAATAAAGTTTTTTCATGTTTAATTGAGTTTAAAATTT
>CAIQOG010000672.1 GCA_903873355.1 uncultured Bacteroidales bacterium | reverse complement strand
GAAGGTAAGGAATATGATGCCAAACGAACTGAATATCTAAACTCGGTGGGAATTCGGGTGATACGGTTTGAAAACCTGGAAGTGTTTAATTATCCGGGGCAGGTGCTGGAAGAGATAAAGAAGAATTTGAGATGTTAGAAAATGTGAGTAATAAATCATCAGAAAAAATTATATGCAAACAAGAAATATTTTGCTGTTTAATCCTGTCGGGAAAAATGCGAAAGTAAGTGTGTTTTTTCAGGATGGTACATTTTGGCTAACTCAAAAAGCCATGGCAGAGTTGTTTGGGGTTAATGTGCCTGGAGTGAGTAAGCATTTGAAGAATATTCTCGAATCGGGGGAGTTAGCTATCGATTCAGTTATTTCCAAAATGGAAACAACTGCTTCGGATGGTAAAAATTATGAAACTACATTTTATCGCCTCGAGGCCATTCTTGCTGTAGGTTATCGTGTTAATTCATCGCAGGCTACTGAGTTCAGAAAATGGGCAACACAAACGCTGAATGAGTTTATTATCAAGGGTTTTGTGATGGACGATGAGCGATTGAAACAGGGTAAAAGCTTCGGGCAGGATTATTTTGATGAGTTACTGGAACGTATCCGTGAGATACGGGCAAGCGAACGCCGGTTCTATCAGAAGATAACCGATATATACGCTCTAAGCACCGATTATGATAAAAACAGTCCACAAACAAAGGACTTTTTTGCTGCCGTACAAAATAAACTTCATTGGGCAATAACAGGTCAAACAGCTGCCGAGATAATCTATACCGAAGCCGATGCTACCAAACTGTATATGGGTCTGAAAACATGGAAAGCATCCCCCGAAGGTAAAATTCTGAAAAGTGATGTGGCTGTTGCCAAAAATTATTTGTCACATCAGCACGTGGCCGAACTTAACCGCATTGTTTCCGCCTATTTGGATCTGGCCGAAAATAATGCACAGCGCGGAATTGCTTTCAATATGCAGCAATGGGTGAAATTTATGGACGGGTTTCTTGAATTATCAAACTATCCGATATTAAAGGAAAAGGGTAAAGTCAGTATGTTGGAGGCAAAACTCAAAGCCGAACAAGAATATGATAAGTTTCGCTCGATTCAGGATAAAAACTACGAAAGTGATTTTGATAAAGAAATAAAATCTATAAAAAATAAAATGGACTAGAATACTTTCATCTGTTCCTGGTAAACAACTCTCGTTTCTTCGTGATTGGTTGTTGCCGATGCTGATGAATGGGCAGGTGAGACCCCTGGCCCCTAAAGGGGGAGAAGAAATATAATATGACCCCCTCCGCTTCGCTCGTCCCTGACCTCACCCGCCTACGGCACCCTCTCCAAATGGAGAGGGAAAATAGGAATAGTAAGTTTTCAAAAGGGGACAATTATGAGGTGCGAGGATTTTTAGGTCTAATAAAAATGAGCTTATGTTTTGCAGGTTTAATTTAAGATTTGTGCAAGTTTATAAATTTAGCTTCTGATAATTAATTGTAAATAATCACGCGTCCAGTAAATGTCCCCTTTTGCAAAGGGGACGAGCGCAGCGGAGGGGTTTCTTATATTTAAAACAATCAAACCATGCCTGACCAACTCAACAACCGCCCTGAAATGCTGCCATTCCGGCGCAAGCTCCGCAACCACATGACAGCTGCGGAAGTTGCACTATGGGTGATGATTAAGGACAGGCAGTTAGTGGGTGAGCGGTTCAGGCGACAATTCAGCGTGGGGCATTATGTGCTTGATTTTTACTGCCCGAAATACAAACTGGCTGTGGAGCTTGATGGTGCAGGGCATTTTACGGAGGAAGGTAAGGAATATGATGCCAAACGAACTGAATATCTAAACTCGGTGGGAATTCGGGTGATACGGTTTGAAAACCTGGAAGTGTTTAATTATCCGGGGCAGGTGCTGGAAGAGATAAAGAAGCATCTGAAATTCTTAGAGAACAAATAATAAGCACTGATAACCCATTCACTTCGTGATTGTTTGCTCTGCCGATGGATGGGAATGAATTGGGAGCTGAACTTAGAGGAAATTCATATCTGACAGGTTTTGGAAACCTGTCAGGTCTCATAAATAATAATAATCATGTTCCCCGAACACAACGACTACGATAACCCCCACGATAAGCTGGATAAGATGCCGCTCTACCAAAAAGGGAAGGAGATTACCGAGCTGGTACGAAGCATTGCATCATTGATTGAGGATGAGGAGGGAGAGTTGGGTTACACCAAGCAGCTTATGCTGGAAGATGCCTATATGCTTTGTGCCAAAATAGCTGCTGCCGAGGGAGGCGATTTGTACGATATCCGCATGGAGAATGCAGCGCTTATCCGCCGTGCTGCCCACAGCCTGAAACTTCATATCCATTCGTTGCGGATGTTTGGCTTTGAACATGCCGAATACTATATGATGGTGCGCGACAAAGTGGAAGAATACCGCCTGCTGTTTATCGACTGGGTGGCGGGTTTTGATAAAACCAACTACATTGCCGACCGCTGGGGATTATTTAATCCACCGGGCGTTGGTCCGGATGATGATGAGGGTGATGGTTTTGATCCAGGGAGGTTCGGGGATTTTTTTGAGGATGATGATGATGAATAAGATTTTGGTGAAATAAGCAAGAAACCCTACCCCCTTCGGGTACTCCCCTTTAGAAAAAAGGGGAGATCTGAGGGATGCGTGAGTTTACTCATTAAATAGAAATTGTAGATGTTTGTTATTTTGTACAAGAATAATAAAATTGTAATAAACTTCGCAGACCACTCTTATTCCCCTTTAGGGGTTAGGGGCGGAACATACAACCTTCCCCCTCACATACTCCAAAACAACCCGTTTTTATTCCTCACAAAATCAGCCTGTTACAAAAAATCTTATACAAGTTGTATTACAAGTTGTACAAGCAAAATTTTGAGCTGCCGTACTTTTGTTTCGTCGAAATCAACGAAGGAGGCGCTGTTGCCATCCGGGTTCAGAGGACGATCAATACAACTATGAGCATCGCTCAAAACCCGGTCATGGGTAAAATGGCAAAATCGTTCGCAAACGTGAACACCTACGTCCACAGAGGTCAAAATGTGGTAAGTGCTAAAGCGTTCAACCGCAAGGACAAAAACTCCGAAGCACAGCAAGCCCATCGGGCAGGTTTCAAACTAATTTCGGATATATACCGGTCGATAGGCGGGTTTATAGACATCGGTTTGCCGATACGTCCCGAAAGGTTGTCGCCTTACAATTATTTTATAGCGCTGAATCTGCCGGGAGCTATTGATAATTCGGGAGAAGTGCCTAAGATGGATTACAGTCTGCTGCAGATTTCCAAAGGTAGTTTACCGGGTATTAATGTGAATACTGCTACCCTGAATAGTGATGGTGTTATGCTTCAGTGTGATTCCTGTCTTGGATATGGAAAAAGTTCAGTAGCCGATGATGTAATTACTGTACTGTGTAAATTGAAAACCGGTGCATTTTATTCAACAACTCAGCAAAGAGGAACTGAAGCTGAATGTACGGTAAATCTACCAATACCGGGCGTGAGTCATGATAATGTTGAGTTTATCTATGCTTTTGTTCTTTCGGCAGATGGAAAGAAAGCATCAAACTCGGTGCATGTGCGACTGACGATGCCCCACATTTAATACCTGAGTACCTGTTTAGCAATTCAAAAAAATTCCCTGCCGGCTGTGAAGTCAGCGGGGTGTTTTTTGTATAAGAATTCAAATGCAATTGTGTTGGATAGTTAGCAAACTAAATATGTTATAAAAATATTTATCATTTTCTTATTGTCAATTAAAAATCATTCTCTATCTTTGCAGTCCGAAAATTTTATAACAAACAAACGAATTAAATAACAAGTAATTATGATCGTAGTACCCGTAAAAGAAGGCGAAAACATTGAAAGAGCATTGAAAAAATTCAAACGTAAATTTGAAAAAACAGGCGTTGTAAAAGAATTACGTCGTCGTCAGTGTTTCGACAAGCCTTCAGTAGTAAAACGCGAAGAGAAAGTTCACGCGGTTTACGTACAAAAAATGCAATTAGGCGAAGAATAGTCATTTTTTATGACGGAAAACTTGTTTTCCTGATTTATTTCTATTATTTTCGTTGCAGATTTGAGCATACGGTCATGATGAACGAATTCCTGCAATATTTACAGTATGAGAAGAATTATTCGACTCATACTGTTTTGTCGTATCATACGGACCTGCTTCAGTTCTGCGATTTCCTTCAGACTTCACCCGAAGCGCTTCAGCCAAAAGAAATTACTTCAGCCCAAATTCAGCAATGGGTAATTTCAATGATGAATGAGGATTTGTCAGCCCGTTCATTATCCCGGAAAATATCAACGCTTAAGTCATTCTGGCGATTTCTGCTTACCCGCAGGTATGTAAGTCAGAATCCGACGTTAAAAATCATCCTGCCTAAAACAAAGAAACCACTTCCGGCGTTTTTTAAACAAAGCGAAATGGCCGAAGTGTTGGGCAATCCAAATATTCCTGATCGGTTTGAGCCGGTGCGCGACCAGTTGATTTTGACATTATTTTACCTTACCGGCATTCGGTTGTCTGAGTTGTTGAATATTCGTGATACCGATATTGACCTGAATGAAGGAAATTTGAGGGTTATCGGTAAACGGAACAAACAACGGATTATTCCTGTAGGTCAAACGCTTTGCAAAGATATAGAGCGCTATATCAGTCGCCGCAACGAAGAAGTAGAAGTGCTTGAACCTTATCTTTTTGTTCGTGCAAACGGAATGAAGATGTATCCAAAGCTTGTTTACAATCTGGTTCACTCCAATATGTCGGATGTAAGCAGTCTGCACAAGCGAAGTCCGCATGTATTACGTCATAGTTTTGCCACAAGCATGCTTAATGCAGGAGCAGATATAAATGTTGTAAAAGAATTATTAGGTCACAGTAGTCTGGCAGCAACTCAGGTGTACACGCACACGAGTTTTGAAGAACTACACAATATATATAATCAGGCTCATCCACGAGCTAAATAAAAAAGGAGGCTATTATGAAACTAAGGATCCAGTCCATCAATTTTGATGCAACTACCACTCTTGAGTCGCACGTGAACAAAAGATTACAGAAACTCGAGAAGAATTTTGATGAAATAATGAACGTAGAGGTGTATTTAAAGGTAGTTAAGCCCGAAACGGCCACCAACAAAGAAGCAGAAATTAAGATTTCTATTCCGAATGTTGATTTTTTCGCTTCAAAAACCTGCGATACTTTTGAAGAAGCAATCGATTTATCAATTGAAGCTTTAGACAAGCAAATCCGTAAGCACAAAGAAAAAACAGGTAAAAAATAAAAATTTACAGTAAACGTTTTGTAGTCCAAAATAATTTCGTACATTTGCAAGCCGTTTGAATCACAGTGTTCAAACGGCTTTTTAAACGCAGAAAACGCTATAAATAAGCACTTTGCCTCTTTAGCTCAGTTGGCCAGAGCACGTGATTTGTAATCTCGGGGTCGTTGGTTCGAATCCGACAAGAGGCTCGAAACAGTAAAAAGTTAACAGTTGACAGTTGTTAGTTGACTTTTTTTGCATGTAAAGACATGCTGAAATTATAATTTTTATTGAAAATTAGTATTTAAATTTTGGGCAGTTACCAAAGTGGCCAACTGGGGCTGACTGTAACTCAGCTGTCTTTCGACTTCGGAGGTTCGAATCCTTCACTGCCCACAG
>CAIQOG010000671.1 GCA_903873355.1 uncultured Bacteroidales bacterium | reverse complement strand
TTATTTTTCACCCAGTCTTCTGTCAATATTCTTGCAATTTGGGAATTACTTGAGTAATCTTTTGCTAAGTGGATATTGAAATTTAGGTTCATTTAACGTACAAAAATTTTCAGGTGAAAAACCTGATTGTTGATAAGTAGAATATCAAAGCCACAAATCTACAAAATTAAATTAACACAGCAATTATTTCTTGAAAAAAAATTTGAGTTGGAGGTGTTTTATATTGACCCATTTTGTGGTATGCGATACCTAACAGGTTTCGAAAACCTGTTAGGTATAACTGACTAATAATTTGATGTAATTTCTGTAATGCTACAATTTGAATTATTAATGTGATAAATGTGCTGAATAAATGTACCAAAACGAAGAACAACATCGTTACACCTATCGATGGTCAGACACAAAATGAGTTAGTGATTGGTAATTGAAAAAACCAATTTTTGCACCAATTACGTCAAAAAATCTAACCGGGTTTGTTCAGAATAGACTTATTTTTGTAAACAAAATATTAGCTATGAAGAAATTATCCGTACTGATTCTGTCCTTTATTCTCGTTTCAATAAGTGCTTCAGATGCTTTAACCCGGCAAATGGAATACCTCAACCGCAGCGCGATAGCCGTAAAAATAACCGGTGGCGTGTATCTTGGCTGGCGATGGTTGGGAACCGACAATCCGTCCACGGGCTTTAATATCTACCGCGACAATATTCTGATTAACTCCTCTCCCATCACTACTTCGACCAATTATACCGATGCTTCAGGCACAACTGCAAGTGTGTATAAAATACTACCGGTATTAAACGGGGCGGAAGACACAAGTGCTGTGAAACCCTTCGGCGTATGGGCACAGGCCTACAAAACTATACAGCTCAACCGTCCTGCCAGCGGTATCACTCCTCCGAATAAATACGGCAGCGTGGGTACAAGCGCTACTGCTACTTTCCCCAACGGTCAGCCTTACGGCTATTCGCCCAACGATTGCAGTGTGGGCGATGTGGATGGCGACGGCGAGTATGAAATTATCGTGAAATGGGACCCCTCCAACTCGCAGGACAACTCCCTCTACGGAATCACCGGCAAAGTGTATATTGATGCCTATAAAATGGATGGAACGATGCTGTGGCGTATTGATTTGGGTAAAAACATCCGTGCAGGGGCGCATTACACGCAATTTCTGGTGTACGATTTCGATGGCGATGGACTGGCTGAACTAATTTGCAAAACTGCACCGGGTACAGTGGACGCCCGTGGGAAAAATGTAATTATGAACAGCGATGACCCCAATGCCGATTACCGCAACCTGGACATAACACAAACCAGTGGCTCGAAAATGCTTGGCACCATTCAGACCGGCCCCGAATACCTCAGCCTGTTTGATGGAAAAACGGGTGCCGAACTCAATACCATTGCCTACAACCCTGCCCGCGGAAGTGTGTCGGGCTGGGGCGACAGTTATGCCAATCGCTGCGACCGTTTTCTGGCCTGTGTGGCCTACCTCGACGGCATACATCCCAGCGCTGTGATGTGCAGGGGTTATTATACCCGCGCCACCCTTGCATCCTACGATGTAAAGGACAAGAAACTGGTGGCACGCTGGTTTTACGATTCGGGAAACAGTTCCGGAGTGGGTGCCTACGGTCAGGGAAATCATAACCTGAGTGTAGCCGATGTGGACAACGACGGGAAAGATGAAATCGTTTACAGCTCCTGTGCTATTGATGATAACGGAACCTGCATGTACCGCACAGGACTCGGACACGGTGATGCCATGCATGTTTCGGATTTAGACCCCGACCACGCGGGACTGGAAGTATATACCGTTCACGAAGAAACAACCGCTAAATACGGCTATGAATTGCACGATGCCAAAACGGGAACCGTACTTTGGGGACTAAAAACGGCCAGCGACAACGGACGCGGATTGGCTGCCGATATTGATGCACGCTATCGCGGCTTCGAGTTATGGAGCATCTTTAATAACACCACCTACACCTGCAAAGGCGATTCGATTGCTCCCAAACGGTCTCCCATCAATTTCCGCATCTACTGGGATGGTGATTTACAGGACGAATTGCTGGACGGAACAAGCATCAGCAAATGGAACGGCAACGGCACTACCACCCTGCTTTCGGCCAGCGGTGTTTCGTCGTGCAACAGTACCAAAAAAACACCCTGCCTCACTGCCGACCTTTTTGGCGACTGGCGCGAAGAAGTGATTCTATGGACAACAGCCGATTCGTCCAAACTGCAAATATATACCACCACCACTCCAACCAACTATCGTTTGTATACGCCCATGCACGATGCGGTTTACCGCCTGGGAGTGGCCTGGCAGAATGCTGCCTACAACCAACCTCCACATCTGGGATTCTATATCGGGGATGGATTAACCGGCCTTAGTCAACCCGACATTACGACAGTGAAGTACGATGCAGGTATTTCGGGCCTTTCAAACCCGTTGAATCATCCGGCTGTGCTAAGTTGCTTAAACGGCAGTGTGATTATTAATTCATCGGAAATGATTCACACGGTGGAAGCATACACAATTTCGGGCATGCTGATTTTTCAAAACAATCATGTTAAGAATCAGTATTTCAGTTTCAACTTACCGCAGAACAATAATCTCTATCTTGTAAAAGTAAAAACGAATGCAGGAACACAGGTAGCTAAAATAGTGAATTAAGCTACATCTTGTAATGAGTTCCATCGCAGTAAAGTGGATTTTTGCTGTGTTTACATCCGCACAAATACGCAGTACCTGTTTTTCGTGAGTAAATGACATCGGGGTGAAACCTGCTCCCCTGTATGATCCATCTCAAAATGGTTGATTGACACTTTTACCACTGCCGCACCAATGATCGTTTTTCCGGCTTCCAAATCAGCGTTGAAAGGTCCTTTTTGTGCAATTGTTGGTTCCATTCAGTTTGATTTATTAGTTTAATATGAGTTCAACATTACTCAGGTCTTGAATGGATTCCAAAAGATAGAATGTAAGTAGCTTGAAATATTTAATGATATATTTCTACCACAATAGAACCTGCCTACCGCAGGCAGTCACATAGGAAAATGGGAATAAAAGACTTAGTTCACATAGTAAAAGTATCTGACGACACTTTTGCATGGTCTGAAATTATCCCGATATTCGGGATAATGCTATGTGCCTGCCTGCGGTAGGCAGGTTCTTAGTCTTATTATCTCTATTCAAAACTATTGTGGACTATGTGACGAAAAACATATCAATAATAATTACCAATAACTTATATTACAAAACAATAAAGTTTATCTGGTTGTCAGCATGTATTTTACACACATTTTCCATTGTCAATTAATAAACTTTTTGTATCTTTGCGCCCTCTTTGTAAAGTTATCATAATGTCTAACCCTACTAATTTAATTAGTAATTAAAAAAACAAGTTTTCAGAAATGGAAGAAAACCAAAACATTGCGGAAGAAGTAATTCCAGCCGCAGTAGAAGCAGTAAACGAAGAAACACAAGTAGTAGCCGAAGCTCCTGCAGTTGAAGAAACAGTAGTAGAAGAAGTAGCTGTAGTTGAGGAAGTTGTTGCAGAAGAAGTACCTGTAGTAGTTGAAGAAACTATTGTAGAAGAAGCTCCGGTAGCAGAAGAAGTAGTTGAAGAAGCTGCTCCAGTTGCAGAAGTTATCGAAGAAGTAATTGAAGAAGCACCAAGCGTAAAGGTAAAAGCCGAGAAACCGGTTCCAGCCAGTGAATTCGATTGGGATGCTTACGAAAAAGGAATCAGCATTAGTGCTGAATCTAAATCAAAATTAGAAGAAATTTACGACAACACTTTGAATGCCATCAAAGACAAAGAAGTTGTTGAAGGAACTGTTATTTTGATAAACAAACGTGAGGTAGTTGTAAACGTTGGCTACAAATCAGACGGTATCGTTCCGATGAGCGAATTCCGTTACAATCCTGATTTGAAAGTTGGCGACAAAGTTGAAGTTTATATCGAAAGCCAGGAAGATAAAAAAGGACAATTAATCCTTTCACACAAACAAGCTCGTGCAACCCGCTCATGGGATCGCGTAAATGCAGCGCTCGAATCACAGGAAATCGTAAAAGGTTTCGTAAAATGCCGCACCAAAGGTGGTATGATTGTAGATGTATTCGGAATTGAAGCATTCTTACCGGGCTCACAAATCGACGTGAAACCTATCCGCGATTACGATGTGTTTGTAAACAAAACAATGGAATTCAAGGTTATCAAAATCAACCACGAATTCAAAAACGTTGTTGTTTCGCACAAAGCACTTATCGAAGCTGAGCTTGAATTGCAGAAAAAAGAAATTATCGGACGTCTTCAAAAAGGTCAGGTTCTTGAAGGTACCGTTAAAAACATCACTTCTTACGGTGTATTTATCGACCTTGGCGGCGTAGACGGTTTGATTCACATCACCGATCTTTCATGGGGACGTGTTACTCATCCTGAAGAAATCGTTACACTGGATCAGAAACTTAATGTGGTTATTCTTGATTTCGATGACGAGAAAAAACGTATTGCTCTCGGCTTGAAACAACTTTCTGCTCATCCATGGGATGCTTTGAGTGCCGACCTTAAAGTTGGTGACAAAGTAAAAGGTAAAGTAGTGGTTATGGCTGATTATGGTGCATTTGTTGAAATCGCACAAGGCGTTGAAGGTTTGATTCACGTTTCAGAAATGAGCTGGTCACAACACTTACGTTCTGCTCAGGACTTCCTGAAAGTAGGCGACGAAGTGGAAACTGTAATCCTTACTTTGGACCGCGACGAACGCAAAATGTCATTGGGTATCAAACAATTGAAATCTGATCCATGGGAAGCTATCGAAGCCCGTTATGCCGTTGGAACAAAACATACTGCAAAAGTTCGCAACTTCACCAACTTCGGTGTATTTGTTGAAATCGAAGAAGGCGTTGATGGCTTGATTCACATTTCTGACCTGTCATGGACTAAGAAAGTAAAACACCCATCAGAATTTACTCAGATTGGTGCCGAAATTGATGTTCAGGTATTGGAAATCGACAAAGGAAACCGTCGTTTAAGCCTTGGTCACAAACAATTGGAAGAAAATCCATGGGATGTATTGGAAACAATGTTCACCGTTGACAGCGTACACGAAGGTGTTATCGTTGAAATGCTGGATAAAGGTGCAGTAATCTCATTGCCTTACGGTGTTGAAGGATTCGCAACTCCAAAACATTTGGTAAAAGAAGACGGTTCACAAGCTCAGGTTGATGAAAAACTTACTTTCAAAGTAATTGAATTCAACAAAGATGCAAAACGTATCATCCTTTCACACAGCCGTATCCACGAAGATGCAAAACGTGCCGAAAAAGGTGAATCGACTGCAACTGTAGAAGCTCCAAAAAAATCTGCTCCAAAACGTGCGAAGAAAGAAGATGCTCCTGTAGCTTCTGCAACTCCTGCTGCCGAAAAGACTACCCTGGGCGATATTCAGTCTTTGTCTGATTTGAAAGACAAAATGGATCTTGCAGCAGAAAAAGCCGCTAAGAAAGAAAAGAAAGCTAAAGAAGAAGTTGCTGCAGCTCCTGTAGTTGAAGCACCTGCTGCCGTTGAAGCCCCTGTAGCCGTTGAAGCTCCTGTAGCTGAAAAAGCTCCTAAAAAGACTTCTGCCAAAAAAGCAAAAGAAGCTCCGGAAGCAACCCCTGAAGCATAATTTATTCTTCATTATAATCAAAAATGGCTGTTCGATTAATTTCGGACAGCCATTTTTTTGCATATAATAAATTACTTTGACATTGCCTGATAAATTTATTTATGTAATTTTGTTAGACAATAAAAAGCACAAGACGCATGAAAAAGCACATTTTACACACCCTGATAGCAATTGCGTTTATTTCAAACTCATGCACCGATTATACGAATCCGAAAATTATATCAGGAACTATTTGGAGATGTAGCAGTTTCACAGATGCCGAAATGGCACTAACTTACGAATACGTAGAACTTCATTTTATATCCGAAACGCAAGTTCAAATGTGGGAAAAGAAGAAAAATGACTATCTCTACCAGGCCTCCGGCACCCTCAAATTCACTATTAGCGGGAAAACTATTACTATTACAATTCCGGCCTTACCTCAGGATTTTACGACAACCGGACCAAACACACCACAAGATATTACAGCCGTTATTGAAAACAACAAGTTGACAATGCCATTTACTGATTACACCCTGGTATTTTTCAAACAATAGGAATAAACATATTAATTGCTTAACATTCGGCTGGAGATCAAAAATGAATTTCAACCGAAGTTGTCAATTTAATATCTGCCGAGAAACTCAGGTCACATTTATATAGAGATAGTGGAATAACAGTTTCAGTAGTATATATTTGGTTGTATACTAGCGTATAACTCAATTGGGCTTCGGATGTATTAATAAAATTCAAAAAGATTTGGATTGTACGTATAGATAATATATCTTTGCAGGTATAAAATATAAAATTATGGATGCAAAACTGACAGTAAAATTAAATAAAAACGTGATTAATAAGGCAAAAGACTATGCTTCAACTCAAAAGAGAAGTTTATCACGTATTATTGAGTCGTATTTAAAT
>CAIQOG010000670.1 GCA_903873355.1 uncultured Bacteroidales bacterium | reverse complement strand
TTGATTTACTGGTTTCTCATTTACCATTTACCATTTACCATCTGTGAAAGGTCTTTAAATGGTAAATTGTAAATGGTTAAATGGTCAATATAATCGCTAACATGATGGAGTCAGGGGTCATTAACTGGGGAATAATCGGCTGTGGAAGTGTCACCGAACTTAAAAGCGGTCCTGCTTTTAATAAGGTTGAACATTCCCGATTGGTGGCTGTGATGCGCAGAAATGCTGCATTGGCAGAAGATTATGCTAAACGACACAAAGTTCCGAGGTTTTATTCTGAAGCTGCTTATTTAATCAACGATTCGGAGGTCAATGCCGTTTACGTGGCAACTCCACCCGATATGCATGCATTTTATGCCATTCAGGCCATGAAAGCAGGAAAGCCTGTTTATGTGGAGAAACCCATGGCACGGACTTTTGCCGAATGTCAGGAAATGATTCGTGTTTCGGAAGAAACCGGAATGCCGTTGTTTGTAGCTTATTATCGCCGTTCGCTCCCTGCTTTTCTGAAAGTGAAAGAACTGATAGAAACCGGAGCTATTGGTAAGCCGTTGACAGTGAATATTCGCTTAAATTGGGCATTTGGTGAGCGTGACCGTTTTCCTGAAAAGCAAACCTGGCATGTGAAACCGGAGATTTCCGGAGCCGGACATTTTTACGATCTGGGATCGCATCAGTTTGATTTTCTGGATTTTGTATTTGGTAGAGTAACCGAAGTTCATGGCATTGCAACGAATGTAACCGGTTATTACGAACCTGAAGATTCTGTTTCAGCGGTTTTTAGCTTTGAATCGGGAGTTACAGGTACCGGCAGCTGGTCGTTTGTGGTGGATAAACAGGCTGAGGAAGACAGCATTGAGATAACAGGAACAAATGGAAGCATTCAATTTCCATGTTACGACAAAGGTGATGTAATACTCAAAACCGGCGGTAAAACTAAAAAGCTGAGTTTTGTAAATCCTGAAAACATCTCATATAATCTGGTGAAACAGGTTGTCGGAGCATTGAGAAAAGAAAATGAATGTGTCAGCACAATGTATTCTGCAGCCCGCACCAGTTGGGTTTTGGAAGAAATTGTAAAATCATATTATAAGAAATAAAGTGAAGGTCATTATCGACGATAAAATTCCATACATTCAGGGCGCATTTGAGGGTGTGGCTGAGGTGGTTTATGTACCGGGTTCAAAAACAACTTCTGAAATAGCAAAAGATGCTGATGCAATTATTACCCGCACCCGCACTATTTGTAACGAAAAGTTGCTGGCCGGTTCGTCGGTGAGGTTTATCGCCACTGCAACCATTGGTTACGACCATATTGATACCGATTATTGCGATTCAGTTGGAATTCATTGGACGAATGCGCCGGGTTGTAATTCCAAATCAGTGGAGCAATATATCGCTTCCACGATTATGGTATTGGCCGAACGAAAAGGCTGGAATCTGAGTGAAAAAACAATAGGAGTTGTGGGAGTGGGCAATGTTGGAAGCAAAGTAGCCCGCATTTGCGAAATCTTTGGTATGAAAGTGTTGCTCAATGACCCGCCCCGCGAGCGTGCGGAAGGTTCGGAAAAGTTTGTGAGTTTGAAAACGATTCAGAATGAAACAGATATCATCGCACTTCATGTTCCGTTGAATATGAAAGGCGAAGATGCCACTTTCCATTTGGGAAATGAAAGTTTCTTAAGCGCATTGAAAAAGAAACCGGTACTGATTAATTCCTGTCGGGGCGAAGTAACAGAAACCAATGCCGTAAAATCAGCATTAAAATCAGGACAAATTTCCGCTTTTGTATGTGACTGCTGGGAAAACGAACCCGATTTGGATTTGGAACTGTTGAGCCTGACTGAAATTTCCACTCCGCATATTGCAGGATATTCCAAGGACGGTAAAGCCACCGGAACACTGATGAGCGTTCAGGCTATCAGCAACTACTTCGGACTGGGACTTGAAAACTGGAAACCAAGCGGAGTTGAAGAACCCAAAGAACCAGTTTTTGAACTTGATGGAAGCGGATTGACCGAACAACAAATCATTTCGAAAGCTATTCTGCATACCTATGATATCCAAAACGATGATGCAGATTTTAGGAAAAATGTGGCTCACTTCGAACAGCTTCGTGGCGATTATCCTACACGTAGAGAATTTCCGGCATTTACGGTTATTCCAAAAAATATCCAAAAT
>CAIQOG010000669.1 GCA_903873355.1 uncultured Bacteroidales bacterium | reverse complement strand
GGTTATGATAATAACCCTGTGGTTTCGAATAAGTCCGGTGTTCGGTATACCAAAATCCCGTATGGTTCGTATAAATTTCATTTGAATGCTTCCGTAGATGGTGTGCACTGGTGTGATAATGAGGTTGTGTTACAAATAAGAATATCACCACCTTTTTGGTTGAGTATTTATGCTGTTTTGTTTTATATTATATTTGCTCTTGGAATTGGATATCTTGTTTACCGATTTATTGTTTTCAGATTCAAACTACAAAGTCAAATAAAAATTGAACAGATAAAATCAGAACAAACGGGGAAAATTAATGATTTAAAGTTGCAGTTTTTCACCAATATTTCCCATGAATTACGTACACCGTTAAACTTGATTACAAATCCAATTGACAGCCTTGTTTCTGATCCGGAAATGAACACAGTTCAGCTTAAATTGCTGAAAATGGTACAACATAATACCAACCGTTTACAAAAGTTAATCAATCAATTGCTGGATTTTCGAAAAATTGAATCAGGAGTATTAAGTCTTTCGTTAGTCAAAGCTGATATACTACCCTTTATTCATGATATTTACAGGTCTTTTGACGATGTGGCTAGAAACAAGGCCATCAATTATAGGTTTAGCTGCAGTGAAGCTATGTTGGAATGTGTTTTCGACCCTGATAAGATTGAAAAAATCTTGTATAATTTGCTGTCGAATGCCATAAAATTTACATCGCCCAATGGAATTGTAATACTTACTGTTTCAAAAGAAATTTCTTACACCAACGGTTCCAAAAACAATCCTTCAGAATTTCTTAAAATAGAGGTTTCGGATACAGGTATTGGTATTAAAAAAGAAAATCAGGATAAGATTTTCCAGTATTTTTATCAGACCGAGCAAAACAAACTTGAGAAAAATGTGGGAACAGGAATTGGTTTGGCTTATATCAATAATGTGGTAAAAGTACATCATGGTACAATTACCTTCGAGAGTCAACCGGGTGAAGGGACTAAATTCACTGTGTTGTTACCACTTGATAATGATGTGTATTCAAAATACACTATTGACGAAAAAACCATCCCAACACAATCAGAAAATCTAGAAATTGATATAAAAGATCTCCGGGATTCGCTCAATGGTGATAAGGCAACTATTGTGAAAACTAGTATTCATAAAAAAACAGTCTTGATTGTTGACGATAATGAAGAACTGTTGTCGTATCTGAGAATAGAATTATCAAATGAATACAATACTATCACAGCCCTAAATGGGTTAGTCGGTATTGAGAAAGCTAAGGAAAATCTTCCTGATTTGATAATTTCCGACTTGATGATGCCCGAGATGGATGGGATTCAGATGTGTAAAATTCTGAAGACACAACTCGAAACCTGCCATATCCCAATTATCATTCTAACTGCTAAAGCCGATGAAACTTCAGAGAAAGAAGGATTGGAAACTGGTGCGGATGAATATCTGTTGAAACCTATCAAAACCAATTTACTTCGTTTGCGTGTAAGGAATTTGTTGGAAACAAAATCAAAAATTTATGCTCACATAAACCTGAAAGTCGATGCTGTGGAGTTTCAACAGGCTACCCGCACCAAAGATCAGGAATTATTGGATAGAGTGGCCGATAAAATAAAGCAAAGTCTGGATGCAACCGAACTTGACATTATGGAATTGAGCAAAGTGTTGGGAATGAGTCGCTCGGCTTTGTATAAAAAACTGAAACAGATAACCGGTATGTCAACCACCGAGTATGTAAGGTTTATAAAACTGAACGAAGCAGTTCATCTATTCAAGCAAAACAAATATTCCATTGAACAGGTAACGTTTATGGTTGGTTTTTCGGACACCAAATACTTCCGCAAATGCTTCAAGTTGGTCTTTGGCTCTTCACCATCCGAATATATCAAGAAAATG
>CAIQOG010000668.1 GCA_903873355.1 uncultured Bacteroidales bacterium | reverse complement strand
GCATAATACATATCCAGATAAGTCTGATTTCTATTCAGCTTGAAAATAGCAAGCTGGTCTGCAGCATTAGTCCATTTGATACGAGGTATATAAAATTCACCGTCGTCTTCACCCAATTTCATTTTTTTAATTGATTTATAGTAATCGTCATACACACAGACACTTACAATGGAATTATTCTGACCGGCTTTCGGATATTTATAACTATACGAATCGGGATAGAGGTTGAGTTCATCCTTTTTGTCGGGTTTATTCAGGTATTTCGTAAAAGAATATTGTGGTACTTTGGTTTCATCGAACTTAACAAAAGCCAGTAATTTGCTGTCAGGACTCCATTCAAAATAACGGGTTTTACCAAATTCTTCTTCATAAACCCAGTCTGGTGTTCCATTGATAATGCTACCAATCTGTCCATCAGTTGTAATTGGTATTTCGGTGTTGAATTCCAGTTTTCGCATAAACAAATTGTTTTCACGGGCAAAAGCAATATAGCGGCTGTCAGGTGAAAAAAGTGGTACTTCCTGCGGTCCATTTTCCGATAGCGCTGTCAGTTCGTTTCGTTTAATATCGTAAATGTAATAATCGGCAGTAAATGTTCGGCGATAACGGTATTTTACATTGGTATAAACCAGTATTTTTGCTTCATTGGGACTGAATTCGTAACCTGAGATTTCCTTCAGTGCTGAATTTTTTAACCGTGCAATGCTGAACAATGTATCTGTCATGGCACCGGTTTTGTAATCGTATTTAACTACAGATTTGTTACTGACTAACACCGTATAATGCTCGCCATCGGTCATCGAACGTGGGATTTCAATCGATTTTACTTTGTATTTTCCGTCAAGAATGTCATAGAGAAGATTTGCGAATGAAAAATTTACGAAGAGTGTTAAAACAAAAAGCAAGCTGAAACGTTTCATATATAGAAGATTTTGTTTTGCAAAATGAAACACAAAAATAACCTTTTAAATCGTTTTAAGCCGATATTTCTACAAAGTTTTCACGTCATTAACGATTATGAATGAAATAAAACAGTTCTGTTATGGAAACTACTGAAAAAAGAAGAACCGGATTATGTCTGAGTGGTGGTGGAGCATTAGGATTAGCTCATATCGGAGTAATTCAGGCATTGGAAGATCATGGAATTTTTCCGGATGAAATTTCGGGTTCGAGCATGGGTGCAATTATTGCGACCCTCTATGCAGCAGGCTATTCTCCGACACAGATGCTTCAACTTATAAAGGACGACAAACTGTACAAAATCACCAAAGTTCTTACATTTACTCCCACTTTTCTCAAATCAGGGCTTTCGACCCACGATATTTTGCGTTCGCTCATTCATGAACTTATTCCACACAATAGTTTTGAAAAACTTAAGAAACAACTTCATATTTGTGTGGTAAATCTCAATTCTGCCGAATGGGAAATTGTCAGTTCCGGCAATGATCTGGATCAATGGGTAGCAGCTTCTGCGAGTATTCCGGGAGTTTTTGAAGCAGTTAAAAGTGGTGATATTTTTTATGTGGATGGTGGTCTGCTCAACAACATGCCTGCCCAACCACTTGTTGAAAATTGTTCAACTATTATTGGTGTAAATGTGATTCCTCATAAAGTCCCCAAAAAACTCAATAAACCAATTGACACCTTGTTGTTTGCGCTCAGAGCAATGGAATATCAAAATTCCGGGCAAGGACGAAACTTATGCAATTATTTAATTGAACCGCAGGCTATTGAAGAGTTTCATGAGTTTAGTTTCGATTCCTATCAAGCTATTTATCATGAGGGTTACAGTGCCGCAACCAAGTATTTAGTTGCACATCCGGAGTTGATAAATGCTGATAAAACTGTCTGAAGTTAATATCTATTTGGATTCGGATAAGACTACCACGAAAGTAGTTCCTTTGTCGGGTTTAGTCCGAAACGAAATGGTTCCTCCGGTAAGTTCAATAATATTTTTGGTAATAGCCAGTCCTAATCCCATTCCTGTTGATTTTGTAGTAAAATTAGGAGTAAACAGCTTGTCCTGCATTGCGATTTCAATCCCGGTTCCATTGTCGGAAATTTCAATCCGGACTTTTTCTGATTCTTGTTTCAATGAAACTTTTATTATCCCATCCCGATTCTGAGGAATAGATTGAATCGCATTTTTAAGCAGATTATTGAAAACCTGTACCATCTGTTCAGGATCGGCATACACAAAAACAGAATCTACTTTTCCTTTGTAATCCAGTTGCACATGCTCATTATTGTTTGCAAAAAGCTGAACTACCGAATAAAGCCGTCCTGCAAGATCCATACGCATGAAATTTGCTTCGGGCATACGAGCAAAATTGGAGAAAGTTCCGGCAATTCGCGACAGGTTATCAATTTGTTCAATCAGCATGGCAGTTGACTTTTTGAAGTTGGTGTCAAACTCCGCTGTATTCAGGTCTTTCGTCCGCTGCAACTGCTGTATGGTCAGTTTCATAGGTGTCAGTGGATTGTTTATTTCGTGCGCCACCTGACGAGCCATCGATTTCCATGCCGATTCACGTTCTGACTTGGCCAGTAACCTCGCACTCTGTTCCAGTTCGTCTACTGTCCTGTTATATTGAATTACTAATTGCCCGATTTCGTCATTCAACGCGTAGTCAATCTTTTCATTTCGTTGGCCAAGACGCATTTCCTTTAACTTGTTTTCCAACATATTGAGTGGTGCAGCAAGTTGTTTTCCGATAAATAAACTTAGCAAAACAGCCAGTATGATGATTATGAGGTAGATATGAATAACTACCGAAAGAAATCTCTCAATTTCTGTTTTTATCTCGTCCTGACTAAAGAACTGTGGAATAGAAATAAATCCTATCTGTGCATAATCACCATTCACAAAATCAGTATAACCACTCAGGTAATTCAATTTGCCAATGTGTTCATACTGATTGATATTTGAATTTGGTTTAAAAAATGGGGAGGGAGAAATTTTTGTACTAATTAGTTTTTTACTAAAAATAATAGGTTGTGAACTTCCGACTAATTCTCCATGATTATCATATACATGAATATCAGTGTGATAGATATACGATAAATCCTGAAGATCGAAATTAAGCACCTGTGAATTTTGAGTATTCAAGTCCTGATTCCAGTAATATAAATCCTGTAAAGCTTTTTGAATATAGTTTTTCTTACTTTCCAGGTTGGCAATTTGCTGTTCGCGATATTTTTCTTCAATAAAGTTTACTGAAACATAGAAAATGCCTATAAAGCTGACAATAAGTAAACCTATAAATGCAAATTGGAATTTTGTAGTCAGACCAATGTGATAACTCCATTTGCGTCGACTCAGTTGATAGAACCATATAAACAAAGCACTTAAAGCAAAAAAAGCCAGGAAAACATAAACGAAATATAGCAAATATGCACCATGATTGAGTATTTCCTGCTCAGCTATGACAATGAAAGTGTTTGGATTCGGTTTATAAATATAATGCATTCTGTTTTTATAAACCGTCTTGAAAAATTCAGTATTCTTTAAAGGTATCCAGCCTGTCTCAATCGGGAGTTCTACCTTTCCGGAAGAGTAAACCAATCGATCGTGTTCGTATTTTGCAATAGAGATATTAAGTTGCGTTTGAATATTGTTAGTTGTGGAAATTAGCAGATTGGGAAAACTGTAGCTTTTGAAATTTCTACGAGGATAAAATTCCATAAAGAAATATTGCGAATCATTTTCCTTTATATTAGCTTGAAAATAACCTATATAAGTCAAATTATTTTCGTTTGCAGGCACACTGTAAAAATGAGTTTTTTTTATCCTGTTCCCTGATTTGCTAATAAAATTAATGTATTCATTGAAAGCTGAAGATTTAGAATTCAATACATTTAACCGCATATCATACTTGCTCCAAAAGCCCCGCAAATAAGTTTTATTGAGGTAATCATTTGTAGTCTGAACCGAGTCTTTGCGAGTCAAAAATTTAGCTATTTTTTTATCGCGTAATATTTTGGTGTTTAATTCTTCAAGCAATATCTCGGCCATTTGGTCGTTTTCTGAACTACCATTAATATAGGTATTTTGTGCCAGGATTTTATATTTATCCATTTTCTTTTTACTGTTGATAATCATGGAATTAAAAGTTATAAAACCACTGAAAACAATCAACCACAAAGCTGCTAATGCATATATATTCCTGTTTTTAAACAAGAAATACAAATAAAATACTATCCATAAAATCAGGTATGAAATGGTTATCCGAATAGCATCTTCCATCGATATAACCAAACAAAAACCAAATAATAAAACTCCTAAACTTAGATCTATAAGAGCTGATTTTGAGAGATTTCGACGATAAGAAATATGTGTTTTGAAGAATAACATAACCATACCTATTCCCCAAATAAGAATCAGAAAATGAATCCATACAGTTACAACCGAAAAATCGCGAAAATGCAAAATACATAACTGAATACTTGAATGAAATATTAATCCATTCAAAATATAATAAACAGATGCAAAGCTAATTACACTAAATGATTGAGCTGAAATTTGCCTGATTATCTTATTTGAAAGTTGGTTTCTGGTATGAAAAAAGTAAAGATAAACAGAAGAAATAAAGTATCCGGTAAATACTGACAGATGACTAAATGAGCTCAAAAATGGATTGGATGCGTATTGAAAAGGAGTAAAAAGCTTGTTTGAGAAAAACAATTGTGGTAAATTGAAATACAATAATAGGCCAACAATTGCACCTATTTCCAATACAACTTTTGTAAAGGTTATTTTGTCTATAATTTTTCCTTTTGTAATGGTAGTAAAACTGACATAAATAATAAAAAACAAAATGAAGAATACTGAAAAAGAAATAAAACCTGCAATTGCCCAGGTTTCATTATATTCAGAGGTTTTAGGCTCAGAAAGAGTGAAAAGATAATTGCTGTTTTGGTCTGTAACAGCATTTGCATTAGTCTGATTTCCGTTTACTATCTGAATTTGTTTGTCGCAGATGAACCCTTTTGCAAATGAATTCACAAGTTCTTCATTTTCATAGGAATAATTATTTTTAATCTTTATAACAGATAAAATTCGCATCTTTTCGAAACGGAAAGTCCGGGCCAGACAAAATGCGTTGGGAAGCTGAACCGGTTGCCAGACTGACTGACTATTAAGAAGCGATGAATTGATTTCCAGGCTATTATCTGACCAAAAAACCAATTTATTTTTATTGAATACAAAATAATAGGTGTCGTTATCTTTAAACAAAAAATTGCTCAGTGAATCGACAGATGAATGAATAATAGTATTCTTGAGTTTTTCAGTTGTACTTTCTGCTTCATCTTCCCGATTATTGATTTGCTTTGTTAAGTGATTTTTGTGAATAGCAAATTTCGGGGATAAATCATAAAAAAAACCACATGCCAGACCGAATACAAGTGAAATTAAAAGCCCTGCCAGCATGATTTTGAATCTTACAGGATAATTTTTTAGTTTTTGTAACCAGTTTGAAATCATTGGTTTATGTATATTATTCTTAAAGCAAATTATTCATGATGATAAGGTTCACCTTTCAGAATGGTCATGGCGCGATATACCTGTTCTACAAAAATAAGTCGAATCATTTGATGTGAAAAAGTCATTGCAGAAAGCGAAATCTTTCCATTTGCACGCTTGTAAACGTGCTCCGAAAATCCATATGGTCCACCAACAACAAAAATCGTGCGCTTTACCGACGAAATCATTTTTTTTGAAAGATATTCTGAAAATCCAACCGATGTAAACTGTTTTCCTTTATCATCCAGCAAAATCACTTCATCGCTCGAATCCAACTGTTTAAGAATTAAATCAGCTTCTTTTTCAAGCTGTTCGTTCACCGACAGGTTTTTGGTGTTTTTCAATTCAGGTATGGTCACAGTTTCAAAAGGAATATAGAATTTAAGCCGGTTTTGGTAATCTTCCTGCAGTTTAATTAAATGAACATCGTTGGTTTTCCCAACAGTTAGGAGAATTATTTTCATTTAGTTTTCCTTTTTTGATTCTTTTGGCTTGTTATTTGTTGAAATTAAAAATAGACCAAATAATTGGCTCAATCTGATAATTTAATGTATTTTTGCATCAGGTTTTGTCAGCAACCAGCAGGCGCTTCAAACACCTGCAAAAACCCTATAAAAATGAAAACCTTCAAATTTTATTTACTTTGCCTGAGCCTTTTCGCAGCGATTTCGCTTGTCGAGGCTCAAAGTTCTGAAGTGCCATCAGCCATCATCTCAGCACTTAACGAAGGTGATGCAAGTCAGCTTTCAGCCTGCTTAAATGCGAATGTGGAACTGGTTATCGACAATAAAAACGACGTTTTCAGCAAACAACAGGCTTCGGGCATTATTTCCGATTTCTTTCGTAAAAACCGTGTGTCAGGCTTTCAGTTGCTCCACAAAGGTAATAAAGATTTAGCAAGTTTCGCTATCGGAATGCTAAAAACTTCTAACGGAAACTACCGCGTTTACGTGCTTACACGCAAAAATGAAATTCAACAACTCAGAATAGAACCCTCTAATGACTAACGATTTCGAACAACTTATCTCGTTGTGGTTTGCCGAAGATATTGGCGATGGTGACCACACAACCCTTTCATGCATTCCTTCCACAGCTATTGGGAAATCTCAGTTAATAATCAAAGAAAACGGCATTTTGGCCGGTGTAGAAGTAGCCCGCAAAGTTTTTCAGACTTTTGACCCCGAACTAAAAATGACCGTTTTTATCAATGACGGCACTGAAGTAAAAGTAGGTGATGTGGCATTTGTGGTTGAAGGTAAAATTCAGTCATTACTTCAGACTGAACGCCTTATGCTCAATATTATGCAGCGTATGAGTGGTGTGGCAACCCGTACGCGAGAATATGTAAAAGCCCTGGAAGGAACAAAAACCCGTGTGCTCGATACCCGCAAAACCACTCCGGGACTGCGTTTATTGGAAAAAGAAGCTGTAAAAATTGGTGGTGGTGTAAATCATCGCATTGGGTTGTACGACATGATTTTGTTGAAAGATAATCATGTTGATTTTGCAGG
>CAIQOG010000667.1 GCA_903873355.1 uncultured Bacteroidales bacterium | reverse complement strand
CAATATCAGGGTAGTTTGCAGCGAACACCAGGGACCTGCCAGTTCAGGGTGTTTGGTATTATACCAACGAAAATAGATATACAGATTCTTAGCCGAACTGCCCGAACCTAATGCCAGTGTAAACGATGCTTTGGTTGAAAGTTCTTTGGTAAGACCTGCGGCTTCGGCTGAGGCAGGTGCAGTATCGCCAACCTGATAGAGATATTGCACACTGTCCGCACCATCATAGATAGCTGCACGCTGTCCAGTACTGCTGTAACATTTCACAGTCATTGAACCACCTCCAATGGGTTGTATTGTTACAGTTACCGGTTCGCTGATAGGAGTAGAGGAGAAGGATTTGGTATTTTTCTGCAACGCACCCTTTTTGATATTGAAAGTTTCCATATCCACTATCGTTACATTGGGCGAAGCAGCTATACGATCCAGTATATGATTGTCCTGATCAAATCCAATCACATTACTGATTATCTCCAACAACTGATCTTTCACTGAAGTGGTTCGGCTGTTTTTCTTATCACTGTATTTCGTGTACAATGGTGCCCATGCTGTGGCATAGCTTGTCAATTCAGTTAGTTCTTCGGGTAATATCCCCAATCGTACCGCATTGCTTGTGGGTGTGCCATCCGATAAATAGTTGATGGCATTTGTGTAATAGGGATTGAAATCGTCAATCCCGCGTGGAATTCTTGCTCCTGTTGTCATAAAGCTTGTTGTTTTAAATGTTTATATTCTTCAATAACTGATTTTGTTTTCTTAATTTATTAAGTTATATTTGTTAAGTGGCAACTGAAAAGCGTTTCAACAAATCTGTTGTCAAAAGTATTGGCTTGATGTTTTTTTCACAATAGCGATTAATCGCTAATTTTACAATTATAAAATATAAGCTGTATGAACGAACCGAAATAAGACTCTAAAACAAACTGTTAATTATATTTATCTGAAGTTTTTAATATTTAAAATTATTTGCTTTTTACATGAACTGCATCCAACAAAAATACCATGAATTAGTACATCGGTTTCAGAATGTATCGCACGAAGATTACATACGTTTCGAAAGAAAGAAACAAGTTCTGATGCAACTATCCAAAGCCAGCAACAAAGGCACGGCTCTATACGATATGCACCGGAACGAATATAGCATGCTACACTGGCAGTTTGATGCCGACTATCCGTTTCAGAAAGAATTCAACAGCATGGAAAGCTTACAAGCTTTACTTCATCCCGGCGATGTGGACTATGTACAGCAATGCAAACACAGAGCACTAAGCATGATACACGAAGTGCCGGCCGACCAACTGAAACACTTTAAGTTGATATACGAATGCCGGATGAAAAAAGCCAACGGAACGTACCAACGCTTTCTGCATCAGTATATGGTACTTGAACTGGATAAGAACGATGAACTGTGGTTTCTGCTCTTACTAATCGACCCGGTTACGGGACGTGAAACAGAAACTCCACCCAGGGGAATGATGATAATGGACTGTACAACAGGAACAATGAAGGTATCCAGTAACGAAACCTGCTTTACCCGCCGCGAAGTAGAAATTCTTAAACTAATGGCGCGTGGCCACGAAAGCAGCCGGATAGCTGAGAAACTTTTTATCAGTAAAAATACGGTAGATAACCACCGCCGGAATATCCTGACCAAAACACAAACCGAAAATACCACACAAGCACTGATGTATGCACGGATTATTGGGGTGATTTAAAAAAGAAAGTGGGAGTGAAGCTTGTGGTTTACTAAGCTTAGAGATGGCCTCTCTCCGAGAGACTATCTCTTTTCTTTATAACTATGGAAAGCAGGAGCCTGCCTACCGCAGGCAGGCTTTCCTTCTAGCACGACGAAGTTTGGAAACTTCGCTGAACACAGGCATCAACTACCCTACGACGAACAGGGTTGTTTGTCTGCATTTACTCAAACTTTAAAGAACATATCATCATCTGATAAAAATAAAACGATATCCTCATAGTATTTTTTATACATTTCTTCACTCAAATTTTCTGAAAGCATTGAAACTATTTGCTGTCCATGAAGTTTTCTAGCTAATTCGAACAACACATCAACTTGCTTTTGATCAATATCTTCAATACTATCATGAAAAACAAAGTTTGGTCTTTTTGATTCTGTCTCAAATACAGTATTAATATATGAAAGATCAAATGCTATTACTTCAGCTTTCTTTTTACCTCCTTCAGGATTTGGAGAATTATTGATTACTTCGAGATTACAATTACCATTTATTTTGTCAAAATTAAGATTAAAACTATATTCTTCTCCTTGAACTAAGCTTGTAATCCTTTTAAATTCTTTATTAAAT
>CAIQOG010000666.1 GCA_903873355.1 uncultured Bacteroidales bacterium | reverse complement strand
CGAATTTGTTGAGTTTCAAAATTTCCGAGTCAATGAGAGCTCGGAACCGGAGGGCTGCGATTTCTTCAGAGTCACCCGACGTCACAACTTCCTCAAGAGTCGATTTTTCCCCCGTCAAAATTAAATCTTTCAAATCTTTGTAATTCAGGCAGAAATTCCGAAAACGCGGCGCCACGCCAGCCAGAAGTTTCTTGCCGAATTTCATTATACTAAACCTACAATTCTAAAAAAACACACTCTGAAAACTATAAATAGGTTAATTTGGTCGACCAAAATTAAAATAATGTTATAAAACATATTTTTTGAGCATTTTTTCTTCAAATTGTTTGGTTGGTATTTCTTTATGTTGTATTTTTGCATCGTGATTTTTTCATAGTATTAGATTTAAGGTTAACAAAGATTGGTAGATTACCGTGAGGTAAAGCTACCTTTCGCTTTTTATAGGGTTTGAGTTTGCCTTTCCAACGAATTTCCTTACTTTTGCAACTCAAAATCAAATACACCCTATGAACATTCTTCTCCTCGGATCAGGTGGTCGTGAACATGCAATCGCCTGGAAAATATCTCAAAGTCCAAAACTTAATCAGCTTTTTATTGCACCCGGAAATCCCGGCACAGCTTCGGTAGGTACTAATCTCCCCATTGCTGCCGATAATTTTCTGGAGCTCAAAAGTGCCGTTCTTAAACACAACATTGATATAATTGTTGTTGGGCCGGAAGATCCTCTGGTGAAAGGGGTTGTCGATTTTTTTGCCACTGAAAGAGAAACTAAAAAAATACCTGTTATCGGTCCCGATAAATTTGGAGCGCAACTTGAAGGAAGTAAAGATTTCTCGAAGAAATTCATGTTTCGACACAACATCCCCACGGCTGGTTATCTGAGTGTAACTTCCTCAAATATTGAAAAAGGCATAGAGTTTTTGAAAAGTCTGAAAGCACCTTACGTCCTTAAAGCCGATGGTTTGGCTGCCGGAAAAGGTGTGTTGATTCTGAATGATTTAGACGAAACAATAGCTGAACTTAAATCGATGCTCGATGGCAAATTCGGTAAAGCCAGCAAGACTGTGGTAATCGAAGAATTTCTTTCCGGAATTGAATGTTCAGTCTTTGTTATCACTGATGGTAAAAATTACAAAATCCTTCCCGAAGCAAAAGATTATAAACGTATTGGAGAAGGCGATAAAGGTCTGAATACCGGTGGTATGGGTGCTGTTTCGCCCGTTCCGTTTGCCGATGCCGAATTTATGCGTAAAGTAGAAGAACGCATTATCAAACCGACAGTTGACGGACTTTACAGCGAAGGAATTAATTACAGGGGCTTTATATTTTTCGGATTGATAAAAGTGAATAGCGAACCTTATAACATTGAATATAATGCCCGGATGGGTGACCCTGAAACTGAAGTAGTTATGCTTCGTCTGAAATCGGATTTAGTTGACTTGCTCGAAGGTGTTGCAGAAGGTAATCTGAACACGAAAACAGTAGAATTCGATGAGCGCACAGCTGTTACAGTTATGCTGGTTTCGGGTGGTTATCCCGAAGCTTTTGAAAAAGGAAAAGTAATTACCGGTCTTAATCTGGTAAAAAACAGCATTGTTTTTCATGCCGGTACGACTGAAATTGATGAAAATATTGTGACCAATGGCGGACGTGTAATGGCTATCAGCTCGTATGGAACTACAAAAGATGAAGCACTGGCTATTTCATTTGAAAATGCTCAGAAAATAACCTACGAAAAAAAATACTTTAGGAGTGATATTGGGTTTGATTTGTAAATAACTAATTAGACGAATTAAGACGAATTTCACTAATTTCGCTATTAGAAAACAAGACCTGCAACATCATTGTAAATAATTTTAGCACATAAATTCGTATAATTCGTTTTTTAATTCGTGTAATTTGTAACTAAAAATGGCTAAAATACTGGTAATTGACGACGAGCGCAGCATCCGCAATACGCTGAAAGAAATTCTGGAGTTTGAAAAGCACCAGATTTCATTGGCGGAAAATGGCAGACAGGGATTGGAAACGGCACAGAATAATGTTTTCGATTTGATTTTCTCGGACATTAAAATGCCGGAAATGGATGGTATTGAGTTTCTGGTTCAATTGAAAGAATCAGGCATTGAAGCTCCTGTGGTTATGATCTCCGGTCATGGAAATATCGAAACAGCCGTGGAATGTATTAAGAAAGGTGCTTTTGATTTTATCACCAAGCCGATTGACCTCAACCGCTTACTCATAACCGTTCGTAATGCATTGGAACGAAACATACTTGTAAGCGAAACAAAAACTCTAAAAAAGAAGATAGCAAAACGTCACCAAATGGTTGGAGATTCGCCTGCCATACTAAAAGTCCGAATGATGATCGGGCGTGTTGCGCCAACCGATGCGCGCGTTCTGATAACAGGAGAAAACGGAACAGGAAAAGAAATTGTAGCACGTTTGTTATACGAAGGAAGTAACCGAACGGACGCTCCATTTGTGGAAGTAAACTGCGCAGCTATTCCATCAGAACTTATTGAAAGTGAGTTGTTTGGTCACGAAAAAGGCGCTTTTACCTCAGCCATTAAACAACGTATAGGGAAATTTGAACAAGCCGATGGCGGAACTATTTTTCTCGACGAAATTGGTGATATGAGTCTTTCTGCACAGACTAAAGTCCTGCGTGTTTTGCAGGAAAGTGAACTCACTCGTGTGGGCAGCGACAAAAGCATTAAAGTAAACGTTCGGGTATTTGCTGCCACGAATAAAAACCTGAAAAAAGAAATCGAACTTGGTAATTTTCGCGAGGATTTATTCCATCGCCTGAATGTTATCCCTATACATGTTCCGGCGCTTGACGACCGCAAAGAAGATATTCCATTGTTAATAAAGCATTTCTGCGAACTGATTTGCAGCGAACAGGGCATTCAACCAAAGACTTTTGAAAATGCTGCTGTTGAAATACTTCAAAGCCGCACCTGGACGGGAAATATCCGCGAATTACGCAATGTGGTGGAACGACTGATAATTCTTGCCGGAAATACAATTACTAAAGAAGATGTGGAAATGTTTGGGTAATAAAGCGACCCCCAACCCCTCAAGGGGAATAAAACAAGACTTTTTCTTAGAAAAAATGCCAATAATCTGTTAAATTATCGGCATTTTTTATTTCTCCCCTTTAGGGGTTGGGGGTCGATCATTTACACATTAAATCTGAAATGCATTATATCACCGTCAGTCACCACATATTCTTTTCCTTCCACGTTCATTTTTCCTGCTTCTTTGCAGGCAGCTTCTGAACCTAAGGTCGTAAAATCCTCATACTTAATCACTTCGGCGCGGATAAAACCTTTTTCGAAATCGGTATGAATTACACCGGCACATTGTGGAGCTTTCCAGCCCCTATGAAATGTCCATGCTCGCACTTCCTGTACTCCGGCAGTAAAATATGTTTGTAAATCAAGCAAATGATACGCTGCACGAATTAAACGTGCAACGCCTGATTCTGACAACCCGACTTCTTCAAGAAACATCTGACGTTCTTCGTAGGTTTCAAGCTCTGCTATATCAGCTTCAGTAGCTGCTGCAACAACCAGAATTTCAGCATCTTCGTCCTTAACCGACTCACGTACAGCATCCACAAAAGCATTTCCTTTTGCTGCCGAAGCTTCATCCACATTGCAAATATACATAACCGGTTTATCAGTCAGTAAGTATAAGTCCTTCACCAGTTTACGGTCAAGTTCGCCAAGTTTTACGGTACGTGCCGATTTTCCCTGCAATAAAACGTCCCGGTATTGAACATAAATATCATAAACTGCTTTGGACTGTTTGTCACCTGCTGCAGCTTGTTTCTGAACTTTATTTATACGACTTTCAACCGTTTCGAGGTCTTTCAACTGTAGCTCAGCATCAATAATTTCTTTATCACGAACAGGATTAATACTTCCATCAACATGAGTTATATTCTCATTTTCAAAACAACGCAACACATGTAAAATAGCATCTGTTTCACGAAAATTAGCCAGAAACTTATTTCCAAGTCCTTCGCCTTTACTTGCCCCTTTAACTACTCCGGCAATATCCACAATTTCGACAGTTGTAGGTACAATTTGTTTTGGGTGAACAAGTTCGGCTAATTTATTCAGACGTTCATCCGGAACAGTAATTACACCAACATTAGGTTCTATTGTACAAAAAGGAAAGTTTGCAGCCTGAGCTTTTGCATTGGAAAGACAGTTGAATAAAGTAGATTTACCAACGTTGGGTAAACCCACGATACCACATTGAAGAGCCATATTTTTATAGTTTGAAAGTTTATAAAGTTTGAAGAGTTAGAAAGTTTCGGAGTTTATATTGCTTACTTACCGCTTACTTCTAAAATCGGGGTGCAAAGGTACGACAAAAAATCACTATTTTTGATGTGCGATTTAAGATTGGTTTTAAAACTATGTAAAAACTCCAATCAAACATCTAAAATCGTAAATCTAAAATTAGCTTCCCCAAAGTTCATCAATTACTCTTGGAAAATACTCATATTCAAGTGCATGTACTTTTTCGGCAATCATGTCGGGCGTATCGGTTGGCAAAACCGGACATTTTGCCTGAAAAATGATATTGCCTTCGTCGTAATGCGCATTCACGTAATGTATGCTAATACCGGATTCAGTATCACCTGATGCCGCCACAGCTTCATGAACATAATGACCATACATGCCTTTACCACCGTATTTTGGAAGTAATGCAGGATGAATATTGATAATTTTGTGGGGATATGCCTGAACAAGTATTTCTGGCACTTTCAGCAGAAAACCGGCCAGTACGATACAATCGATTCGTTGTTCTTTCAGAAAGGCAAGCACCGGCTCAGCTTTAACAAAATCATCTTTTGAAAATGTAATCGAAGGTATATTCAGCTTTCTGGCCCGTTCGTGAACAAATGCATCGGATTTATTGGAAATAATGACCGGAAATTCGAATTCAGAACTATGTGAAAAATATTGAATAATATTTTCTGCATTTGAACCGGAACCTGAGGCGAAAAGCGCTATTCTTAGAGGCATTGAGACATTTTTAAATTTGCACAGTTGTAAGGAGTTTGTGCAAAAATAACAAATTTTATCACGAAAAACGAGGTAAATTGGATAATTTTTGTTTCCTTTGCACCGCAAAATTATAAAACAATTTCTATTTATCAACTTAAAAACAAGAATTATGTCAGAAGTAGAAGCTAAAGTAAAAGCAATTATCGTAGACAAATTAGGCGTAGAAGAATCAGATGTAGTAGCAACAGCTAGTTTCACAAATGATCTTGGTGCTGACTCATTAGACACTGTAGAATT
>CAIQOG010000665.1 GCA_903873355.1 uncultured Bacteroidales bacterium | reverse complement strand
ATCTGAATAAGTATGTTCTGAAAATTAGTCACAATGTGGTTGTCATCAGCCAGTAATACCAATCTGTTTCTTATTGAAGGAAAGAACTGCAAAAACCGGTTGTAACGTGCCATAATAAATGCAAGTCCAACCATTGCCCGCTGCTTAACCATCTGATTATCTGACTGACAAGCATCGAAAAGCATCATTATTTTGCTTTCATCAAACATACGCCAGAGGTTCAGCGTGAGTGATGAAATAACAATTGATTTTTCGAGATTACCTTTGTGTTTTTTGTCAAGCAAATTATTAAATAGCGCTTTATCTTCAGCCTTGTAAGTAGTAGTAAGCCAGAAAAGCCTAAATAATTCGGGCAGAAGTTGTTCATAATTTGAACGCAACCGTTTTAGCTCTGTATCGTGATTTTCGTCAGAATTTGTCAGTAGTGTTGATTGGCTGTGGAAATACTGAAATGCATTGAGTAAATCAGTGTCGGAAGAATAATGTCGGGTAACCGGATAAAACCTTTTTTGGGAATATTCGTAATTAGTGGAATTTCGGAACAGTAACTCCTCGCGCAGTTCACAATCTAAAACAAATAGCTTAGCTATCAACTTATTATAAACCGATTTTCGTTCTGGATCATCTACTCCGGTTATATAATATTGAAGCAAATAATGATAATTTTGTTGTAATTCTGTCAGACGGTCAACATACTCTCCAGCCTGTAACTCATTGGTGAGTAATGTTATTTTCCCGATTGCATTCGTAATCTGACCAACAGAAAGCAAATGTGCAGCCGAATTATATGCGGAATGAATCTGAGAAGAATCCATAATTAACCCATTTTACTTATTTTCCTCAATCGTTCTTCATCAATGATTTTAAGTTTTCTGCCATCCATTGCAATAACATATTCATTTACAAAATTGGATAAGGTGCGGATAGCATTAGAAGTAGTCATATTTGATAAATTAGCCAAATCTTCGCGGGAAAGGTAAATGCTGATGGTAGCGCCATCTTCTTCCACACCGTAGTTCTTTTTCAATATGAGCAGAGCTTCTGCCAGTCTGCCGCGAATGTGTTTTTGAGTCAGATTGACCGTTCTTGCATCTGAAGCTCCCAAATCGGTTGCAAGTTCTTCTAAAAACCTGTAACAGAAAGCATTATTGTGACGTAAAATAGACAAAAAGATATCTGCTTTCAGCATATAAACAGTTGATGCTTCGAAAGCTGTCACATTAGTATTATAATTCTCATTGGCAATGATTGCTCTGTAACCAAAAGTTTCACCCGGTTTCAGCATTCTGATAATCTGTGAGCGATTGCTAATTCCTTCTTTAAAAACTTTTACTTTCCCGGCGGCCAGAATCATCATATGCGTAGGAACTTCACCTTCGCAATGAATCATCTCATTTTTCTTGAAATTATGAATTGTAAAATTATTTCTTACAAATTGCCTTTCGTCAGGAGTCAACACATCCCATACAGAGAATATCTCATCGATGGGTTTGAGATACGAAGTATGTTTTTTTGCCATAAGCTTATCGTTGAAAATATGTTTGACAACAATGTTATAAAGCACAAATTTAGTAATTATTCTAAATATATTATCATAAATTCAAAAAAAACAACCAAATAGAGACTGATAATCAGATTTTTTGGCATTTTTAACGCCATCAAATTTGTTTTGATTTGATTTTTATCTTTCTCTAAAAAAACCTGAACTTAACCGAAAGATTATTCAAATAAATATTTACTTTTGTATTAATAATTTCAATATAGCAAGCATGAAACAGATTCTATTCATTTTGATGATTTTATTGAGTTCATTTGTTACAAAAGCTCAACAAATGATGTTTAGTAATAGCTCAGTAGTAAGCCTGATAACATGCTCTCCGGGCAATGAAGTGTATGAGAAATTTGGTCATACAGCGATACGAATTAGAGATGATAAAAATAAAATTGATGTTGTTTTTAACTATGGAGTTTTTAGTTTTGAAACATCCGGATTTTACTATAAATTCATCAAAGGCGAAACTGATTATCAGTTAGGAGTTTATGAAACAGGAAACTTTCTTGCATCTTACGCACAACGAAATTCCATGGTTTGGGAACAACAATTAAACCTTGTCGATTCAGAGAAAATCAGACTAATAGACAATCTTATAGCGAATTACCAGCCTGACAAAAGGGTTTACAGATATAATTATGTTTTTGATAATTGTTCCACTCGACCCCGTGATAAAATATTGGGTTCTGTAAATGGCTATACTTCTTTTAACGAAGATACAGAAAATAAGACTTACCGCAGCTGGATTGGTTCATATGTTGGCACTGACAGCTGGTTAAAATTTGGGATTGATGTTATTCTTGGAGGAGATGCCGACCAACTTGCTTCTTTCAGAGAAAGCATGTTTTTGCCGGAAACGCTTATGAATGCCTTACAAACAGCTGAAATTCACGACAAAACTAATGGTACAAGAAAACTCATTACCGATAGAAAAATTCTGATTAACAAGTCGAATGATAAGGAAACGATAATGCCTTTCGAAGTTAAACCAATTGTTGTTTCGATTATTCTGTTGATTATTGGTTTAATTATTTCAATTGGCGATTATATCAAACAACAATATCAAAAACCACATACTAAATTATTTGATTCAATTATTTTAATCACTACAGGTTTGGCCGGTGTAATAATCTTATATCTTATGCTGTTTTCATCTCATCCATTAGTTCAGAACAACCTTAATATCCTGTGGTTAAATCCATTAAACATCTTTGTTGGTATAATAATGTGGTTTCCCAGATTTAGAACTCCTGTTTTTTTCTACGAAATTGTTAATATATTTTTACTTGTTGGAGGACTTATTTCATTTGCTTTATCGTCACAGGTTTTCAATCAGGCAGCCTTCCCTATAATTGTTTTACTACTTGTTCGTTCGGCGAGTTGGTCCGTATATTTATCAAGACGAATGTTTAAACGCAGGTCAGTCATCTAAAACAAGTAATAGCAGCACTATGCCAAATAAATCTATTGAAAAACAGCCACTTAGGTTTGTTGCCATTATTCCTGCCCGTTACGCTTCGACCCGCTTTCCGGGAAAACCACTTGTGAATATTGGCGACAAAACCATGATACAACGGGTGTACGAACAAGTTTCGAAAGCTGTGGCAGATGTGTATGTGGCTACTGACGATCAACGAATCTTTGATGCGGTTACATCTTTCAGTGGAAAAGTAATTATGACTTCCGACCAACACCGAAGTGGAACAGACCGTTGCTATGAGGCTTTTACCAAACTTGATGAATATTTTGATGTGATTGTTAATGTTCAGGGCGATGAACCTTTTATCCAACCGGAACAAATCACTGAACTACAGAAATGCTTTGAAGATGAGGAAACACAGATTGCCACGCTGGCTAAAAAAATAACCGAGAAAGATGGTCTGGAAGCACTAAACAACCCTAACAGCCCGAAATTAGTGCTTAACAAAAACAATGAAGCATTATATTTTAGCCGTTCAGTAATTCCTTACAATCGAGGAACAGCACCTGAAAACTGGCTTTCTTCGAACGTTTATTTGAAACATATAGGCATTTACGCCTATCGTTCGGAAATACTAACCGAAATAACCAAACTAGAACAATCACCACTCGAATTGGCCGAATCGCTGGAACAATTGCGCTGGCTGGAAAACGGCTACAAAATTAAAGTTGGATTTACGAATGTTGAAACAGTGGGCATCGACACTCCCGAGGATTTAGAGAAAGCGATACAATCGATAAAGACTCTCATCTAAATCAATACACACCATAATCTTCTGATTTATACGCCCTTTTACACCTTAACCAACCTTCAGTAAAATTTTAAGAATCTTCAGCTTTATATCTTGATATTTCTTTTTCATCTTAAATAAAATCCCTACTTTTGTGGAAAATTCCTATAAAATGAATAAGATTTTATCCTACCCATTATCCTTGCTGGCCTATTTTTGGTTCCTGTTTTTTATCTGTCTGTTTCATCCCATTCAATGGGTTTGCTTTAATGTTTTTGGGTATCAGGCACATAAGAAAAGTGTTGATATTCTGAACTTTTTCACAGTTAAAACCCTGTATTTTATATTCTCATATGCAGAAATTGAAAACAGTGAACTAATTCCTGAAGGACATCCCCTGATATTTGTGACTAATCATCAGGGTGTATTTGATATTGTAGGAATGAGCTGGTTTTTGCGTAAATTTCATCCGAAGTACGTAAGCAAAATTGAACTTGGCAAGGGAATTCCAAGTATATCATACAATTTGAATCATGGAGGTTCAGTGTTGATTGACAGAAAAGATCCCCGGCAAGCATTACCTGTTCTAAGAAAAATGGGCGAATATATTGAATCAACCTGCCGTTCTGTAATTATTTATCCTGAAGGCACCCGAACCAGAGATGGAAAACCAAAACCGTTTGCAGCCAATGGTGTGAAGATTTTGTGTAAATATGCACCAAGCGCCTATGTAGTCCCTGTTACAATTAACAACTCATGGAAAATATTTCAGTATGGCAACTTTCCATTAGGAACGGGAAACAAAATCACATTTTCGGTTCATCAACCGATTAAAGTTAGTGATTACGATTTCAATACATTGTTCGAAAAAACTGAAAAAGTAATTGTTGACAGGATTATCATTTGATAGTGAATTCATCAGCATCCTTCCACGCGGCAAATTTTTGGCGATATCGTTGGAGTGGTTCCTGCTGTAAATCAAAGGTTTGAATAAAAGTTTTGTTTTCGGGGAAATTCAGAATGGTATTGGCTTTAAAGTCGATTAATGTGGAATGTCCGTTGTAGTCAACACCGAGCCCATCCACTCCTATTCTGTTCAAGCCGCACACGTAAGCCTGATTCTCAATGGCACGGGCTTGTAGTAAAATATCCCAGTCATTGATTCGTTTTTCGGGGAAATTCGCCACAAATATTAACAGATCGTATTCATTATTTGCATTGCGGGCCCACACAGGAAAACGCAAATCGTAACACACCAATAAGCATATATTGAAACCACAATAATTTACAATCATCCGTTTGTCGCCCTTTGAAAAATGGTTATGTTCGCCTGCCATTGAAAATAAATGGCGTTTGTCGGCTGTTTGGATTTCACCTGATGGAAAAACAAAAAAAGCACGATTAAAAATTTTGTCCTTTTCTGTTGCGATAAAACTACCGGTAATAGCCAGTTGATATTTTACCGCCCATTTTCGGAGTGTTTGAACTGTTTCTCCATCCATAGTTTCTGCCAAATGAATTTTCCCTGTACAAAATCCGGTTGTGAACAATTCTGGCAATACGACCAAATCGGTATGTCCAGCCAACGCAGCAAGTTGCTCACCGGTTTTTTGCAGATTAGCTGCTTTATCAGCCCAAAGTATTGTATCCTGAATGAGTGTTATTTTCATATTTTAATTACTATAAACTACTAACTATAAACTATTTAACATTGAACTTTGCTGGAAATTTACCCTGAACACCTTTGTAATAGGATTGTATTTTTATTATATCACCAACTTCGTCATCAGTAGGATAAAATAAAGCTTTGATTCCCATTTCCTTTTTTGCATAATCAAAATAAGCAATCTGAATAGGAACTCCGGCTTCGCGGGCTATATAGTAAAACCCCATTTTCCAGTTATCAACCAGACTTCGGGTTCCTTCGGGTGTAATAGCCAAATGAAATGTTTCGCGGGAATTGAATTCATCAACCATTTGCTGGGTAACAGAATTACTTTTCGAACGATCGACCGCGACACCTCCAATAGCTTTAAAGAAATAATTCAACGGAAAAAAAAACCATGATTTTTTCATCAGAAAAGAGGCCTCACGTCCCAACGCCGTGTAAGATAATTTCCCTATTATAAAATCCCAGTTGCTGGTATGAGGAGCAACACAAATCACACTTTTAATTGGTTCTTCAACGCTTACATAGGTCTTCCAGCCAATCGATTTTAGTATCCACTTGCTTAGTTTTTGCATCTGCTTATGTCATTGATTTTTATTGTATTCCAGTTAAACAATTTAATTTATGAACTGTTCAACGATTGAGAACTGCAAAGTTAGTCCTTTTTACGAAGTTTTGGTTGTTGAAAACTATTTTAGTTACAACCAAATCTAATTTGTATTTTTGTACTGAAAACCTTTCGAAGTGCTGAGCCCCCCCGAAAGAATTTTATAAACAATTTTAATCTCTCAAAGGTGTTAAGCACTCTATGAGGATTAGTATAGAATATTTCATGGATTTTCCTTTTCTAAACGAACTCAACGAAAGTCAGCGCCGGGCAGTGGAATTTACTGACGGAGCTTCACTGGTTATTGCCGGAGCAGGCTCGGGTAAAACCCGTGTATTGACTTATAAAATAGCTTATCTTCTTAAAAAAGGTATGCAACCGTCATCCATTCTGGCACTTACGTTTACCAACAAAGCTGCCCGCGAGATGAAAGAGCGCATTGCCGGTATGGTTGGCGAACAAACTGCCCGCTACCTGTGGATGGGCACTTTTCACTCGGTTTTTTCACGGATTTTGCGCTCCGAAGCCGAACATATCGGATATTCCAAAAACTTTACCGTGTACGACAGTGCCGATTCGAAAAGTCTGATTAAAAGCATTGTGAAAGAGCTGAAGTTAGACGAAAAAATCTACAAACACGGTTTCGTACATTCGCGTATTTCGTATGCTAAAAATAACCTGATTACTCCCGATTCTTACCTTGCAAATATTGATTTAATTAAAGCAGACAATGCATCACGTATTCCCCTTTTGAAAGACATTTATAAAATCTATTGTAGCCGCTGTAAACAAGCTGATGCAATGGATTTTGACGACTTATTGATGCAAACCAATGTTCTTTTCCGCAATCATCCTGAAATACTTCAAAAATATCAGGAACGATTTAAATATATATTTTGGTTGACGAATATCAGGACACCAATTTTGCTCAATATCTGATTGTGAAAAAACTCGCCGAAACACATGAAAGAATTTGTGTGGTCGGCGATGATGCACAAAGCATTTACTCGTTCCGCGGGGCTAATATTGACAATATTCTGACCTTCAAAAACACCTACAAAAATGCACAGATTTTTAAACTGGAGCAGAATTACCGTTCAACACAAACCATTGTAAATGCTGCCAACAGCCTGATTGACAAAAATTCAAAGCAAATCAGGAAAACAGTTTTTTCTGAAAAAGAAACAGGTAAACCGATTAAGATTTTAAGTGTTTTTACCGATTTCGAGGAAGGTTTTATTGTAGCCAATAATATTTCTGATTTGCGATTTTCAAACAACTATCGTTATCAGAATATTGCCATTTTGTACCGAACAAATTCACAATCGCGTGTAATGGAGGAAGCATTGCGCAAACAAAGCATTCCATACCGGATTTATGGAGGTTTATCGTTTTATCAGCGTAAGGAAATCAAAGATGTTATTGCTTACTGTCGCTTGGTTTGCAATCCAAATGATGAAGAAGCTCTGAAACGCATCATTAATTATCCGGCCCGTGGAATTGGTGAAACAACCGTGAAAAAACTGATTGAATGCGCGCAACTTCATGCAGTCAGTGCCTGGGAAGTATTGACCGACATGCTGAAATATAATCTGGCTGTAAATGCCGGCACTGCCAATAAACTGGCACAATTCCGTATGATGATTGACGTTTTTGCTCAACAGATTTCAACTCAAAACGCCTATGATTTGGCAACTTCTATTGTAAAAACCAGTGGTATTCTAAGCGATGCCTACACCGACCGTTCGCCTGAAAATATGAGTAAGGTTGACAATGTGGAAGAGTTGCTCAAAGCCATACATGAGTTTGCTGATAGCAAAGAGGATGAAGAAGCAACGGCGCTTTTACCAGATTTTCTCTCGGAAGTTTCACTGCTTACGGATCAGGACACGGACAAGGAATCAGACAAAGATAAGGTTACACTAATGACCGTACACTCGGCCAAAGGACTGGAATTCAAAGCGGTGTTTATAGTCGGTATGGAAGAAGAATTGTTCCCATCACCATTCTGCCAAAGCGAACGGGAACTGGAAGAAGAGCGCCGCTTATTCTACGTGGCAATAACCCGTGCCGAAGAGCGATTATTTATTAGTTTTGCCAAATCACGTTTCAAAAACGGCAAAACCAATTTCTCAAATCCAAGCCGTTTTATAAAGGATATCGATGTGCAATACCTTGATATGCCGATGGAACAAAAACCAAAACAAAGCCGTATTGGCGATTGGGATGATGATTTGGAGACCGAAAGAAACCGCTTTCAGAGTTCATTTTCCAAACCGGTTTCATTTAACGAACGTCCCGGACTTACAGTTAAACCTAAGCGTTTGGTAAAAATGAGTTCGACAGGTAGTGATAAGACCCCGACACAGAACGGGTCGATTCCCGTTGGTATTTTTGTGAAACACAGCGTTTTTGGCATTGGAAAAGTGCTGGAAACGGGCATTGTAAACGGAAATGAAAAGGCGGATATTGATTTTGGCGAGAAAGGTGTAAAATCGTTATTGCTGAAATTTGCAAAGTTGGAAATATTAGAATAAATTTTACATTTGAACAATAGTAGCGTTGCGTTAACTTTTAACATACATCTGTATTGTATTGAAATACAGAAATATAGATCCGTTCTTTGATTTTTTGATTTGAATTGACTTACATTTGCTCGAAAAAAAATATGCATTCGGGCAAATATGTTTTCTCT
>CAIQOG010000664.1 GCA_903873355.1 uncultured Bacteroidales bacterium | reverse complement strand
CAAACCCAGGAATTGTACGGTTATCTTCCGGAAGTTGCAATTAAAAAAATAAGTAATGAACTTAAAATTCCTTTTAGTGAAGTAGCAGGTATAATTGGTTTTTATTCCTTCTTTTCCACTAAAGCCAAGGGCAAAAACGTTATTCGGGTTTGTCAGGGAACAGCTTGTTATGTTCGTGGCGGAAAGGACTTATTGGCTGCGTTCAAGAATGAACTGAAAATAGGTGTAGGTGAGACAACTAAAAATAAAAAGTTTTCGCTTGAAGTAAGTCGTTGCTTTGGAGCATGCGGACTTGCACCTGTAATAACTGTAAACGACGAAGTTATTCAGCGGGTAAAACCATCATCAGTTGGTGAAATTGTAAAATCAGTTGAAGATTAATGATTCTCTCAGTATTCCCCGCAAAAAACCAAGTAATATGAGCACTCCAATTTTAAAATTAAGGTCGGTAGACGATTTAACCGCACTGAAGGAAAAGGTCAGGAAAACCAGCGACAGTAAAGAAAAAATACTGGTTTGCATGGGTGGTGGCTGTATTGCTTCGGGTTCGGAAAAAATAAAAGTCAGGTTTGACGAAGAACTGAAAAACAGAGGGTTAGACGATAAAATATCAGTTATAGGAACCGGTTGTCTTGGACCTTGCTCATTCGGACCGGTTGTATTGATGGGACGTGATAAAGTATTTTATCAAAAGGTAAAAGCTGCTGATGTATCTGAAATTGTTGAAAGTCATGTAGTCAATGATAAATATGTTGAACGGTTAACTTTCAGAGAGGGACAGGGAAGTGTACCAATTCCGGTGTTGACAGATATGGCTTTCTTTAAACGTCAGACCAAGATTGTGTTGCGTAACTGCGGCGAAATAAATCCATTAAGCATAGAGGAATATATTGGAAAAGAAGGTTATACAGGACTTGTAAAAGCTCTCTGCGAAATGACCCCACTCACTGTCATCCAAGAAATGGAAAAATCAGGTCTTCGTGGTCGTGGTGGTGCAGGTTTCCCTACCTGGATTAAATGGTCGATTGCACATAAAAACAATTCAGAGAAGAAATATATTCTTTGCAATGCAGATGAAGGTGATCCGGGAGCATTTATGGATCGAAGTGTACTTGAAGGCGACCCGCACAGTGTGATAGAGGGTATGGCAATTGCTGCTTATGCCATTGGTGCCAATGAAGGCTATGTGTATGTTCGGGCTGAATATCCGCTGGCTGTTGAGCGTTTGCAACTTGCGATAAATCAGGCGAAAGAATACGGATTGTTAGGTGAGAATATCTTAGGAAAAGGTTTTACGTTCGACCTCGAAATCCGTATGGGTTCGGGTGCTTTTGTTTGCGGGGAGGAAACCGCGCTGATTGCTTCCATTGAAAGTAAACGTGGCGAACCTCGTCCACGGCCACCATTTCCCGCCGAAAAAGGACTTTGGGGAAAACCTACTGTATTGAATAATGTAGAAACTCTAGCCAATATACCGGTCATAATTACAAATGGAGGCGAATGGTTTGCTTCTTTCGGTACTGAAAAAAGTAAAGGAACAAAAGTTTTCGCGCTGGCAGGTTCTATCAACCATTCCGGTTTGGTAGAAGTGCCGATTGGAACAAGTCTGGGAGATTTGGTTTACGATATTGGTGGTGGAACTATTGGTGGAAAGCCGTTTAAAGCAGCTCAGATTGGGGGACCGTCAGGTGGTTGCATCCCCAAACAACATTTGAATGTGCCGCTCGACTACGAATCATTGAACGAACTTGGTGCCATTATGGGTTCGGGAGGGTTGATTGTGATGGATGAAGATTCGTGTATGGTGGATGTGGCGAGGTTTTTCCTTGAGTTTGTACAGGAAGAGTCGTGTGGAAAATGTGTCCCATGCCGGGTTGGAACAAAGCGAATGCTCGAAATTCTGGAACGAATCTGCAATGGTCACGGTCATCCGGATGATATTGAAAAATTAGTTGAACTGGGTACTGAAATTAAACGTACTTCGTTATGCGGTCTTGGTCAGTCGGCTCCCAATCCGGTTTTGTCGACCATTCGGTTTTTCAGAGATGAATATGAAGCCCATATAGCATTAAAACACTGCGAGGCAGGTGTCTGCAGCGGATTGGTGCGCGCACCGTGTCAGAGTGGCTGTCCTGCGAATGTAGATGTGCCGGGATTTGTATCGCTTATTGGTGAAAAACGCTATGCAGAAGCACTTCGGTTACATCGCGAACGAAATCCGTTTGCAGCAGTTTGTGCACGGGTTTGTTTCCATACCTGCGAAAAGAAATGCCGCCGTGCCTCACTTGATGAATCATTGGCAATCCGTTCTGTAAAAAGATTTATGGTGGAACAGGAAATCACCATTCAGGTACCTGAAGTAAGGGATAATGCCGAAAATGCACAACGTAAAATAGCTATTGTCGGTGCCGGACCAGCCGGACTTTCATGCGCTTATTTCTTAGCCCGACTCGGTTATCGTCCGGTGGTATTCGAGGCTGAACCACGTCCCGGAGGAATGT
>CAIQOG010000663.1 GCA_903873355.1 uncultured Bacteroidales bacterium | reverse complement strand
TGCAAGCGAGTGCGTCCGTTCAGGAATGTAAGTTCAATCAAAAAACTTACATAAACCGTGCTATGTGCAAACTTGGTCAAGAGTTCCAGTGCTGCACTTGCACTACCACCGGTTGCCAGCAAATCGTCGTGAAGCAGAACCACATCATTTTCTTCGATGGAGTCTTTATGAATTTCCAATGAATCTTTTCCGTATTCCAGTTCATATTCTATTTTGTAAGTTTCTGAAGGTAATTTCCCCGGCTTGCGAAGCAGCACAAAACCGGCACCAAGCTTGTAAGCCAGAATACTTCCAAGTACAAAACCACGACTTTCTACGCCAACAACTTTTGTTATACCTTTGTCCTTATAGTAGTAATACAATTCGTCGGCAATGAAATGAAGCACTTCAGCATCTTTCATCGCTGTGGTTATATCTTTGAATAAAATTCCCGGTTTCGGAAAATCAGGCACGTTGCGTATTGACGCAGTTACTTGTTCTAAGTTCATAATGACCCCCAACCCCTAAAGGGGTGTAATGTTAGTTTATAATTTATATTTAATCCATACCTCTAAAAGTCCCCTTTAGGGGATTTAGGGGTTTTCTAATAATCTTTTAATCACTACCTGAGCAGAAATTTCGCGATTGGCAGCTTCCGGAATTACAATGGATTGAGCGCTTTCAATCACTTCATCGGTTACAATCATGTTTCGCCGAACAGGCAAACAATGCATAAAATGTGCATTATTTGTAACAGCCATTTGTCGGTCGCTAACGGTCCACGAGCGGTCTTTGCTTAAAATTTGTCCGTAGTTTGGATCTTGGAATGCTGCCCAGTTTTTGGCGTACACAAAGTCGGCACCTTCAAATGCTTTCATCTGGTCGTATTCAACGCGAGCTCCACGAACAAACTGAGGAGCAAGCTCATAACCTTCGGGGTGAGTTATCACAAAATCCACATCGGCTTCGTTCATAAAATCGGCAAAAGAGTTAGGAACAGCCTGTGGCAATGCTTTTGGGTGTGGCGCCCATGTCAGTACCACTTTCGGACGGGCAGTTTTTTTGTATTCTTCAATTGTAATCAGATCGGCAAAAGCCTGGAGTGGGTGAGATGTTGCACCTTCCATGCTAAACACCGGTTTGCCAGAATACTTTATAAACTGATTGATAATTGTTTCCTGATAGTCGAATTCTTTGCTTTCGAACTGAGCAAAAGCACGCACCCCTATCACGTCGCAATAGCAGCCCATTACCGGAATGGCTTCGAGAATGTGTTCGGGTTTGTCGCCGTCCATAACCACACCACGTTCAGTTTCGAGTTTCCATGCGCCCTGATTAATGTCAAGTACCATCGTGTTCATACCCAGATTCATTCCTGCCTTTTGTGTACTCAGACGGGTACGCAGACTGGAATTGAAAAACACCATCAGTAGTGTTTTATTTTCGCCGAATTGCTTGTATGCATAACGGTTTTTCTTTATTTCAAGTGCCTCTTTTATTGCTTCCTGCAAATTGCCGAGGTCTTTTACGTTGGTATAAGTTTTCATGAATTTAGCCCCCAACCCCTAAAGGGGAGTTTTGAGTTAGTTGTATTTTATTAAATTTCGTAAACCCCTTTTCTTACTCCCCTTTAGGGGTTGGGGGCAGTTTTTTATTTCGGCTCCATCACTACCAGCGGAATAATCATTTCTTCCAGTGAAATTCCACCGTGCTGGAACGTATTTTTATAATAGCTTACGTAATGGTTATAATTGTTTGGATATGCAAAGAAATTATCATTGAATGCAAAGATATAGGCTGAACTCACATTCGGACTTGGCAATCCCACTTTCGAAGGCTGTGTAATCTCGAACACTTCCTTTTTATTGTAACTCAGACTTTTACCTACTTTATATCTCAAATTCACATTGGTGTTTCTGTCGCCTACAACTTTTATGGCATCTTTTACCTGTATTGTACCGTGGTCAGTTGTCAGAATGACTTTATAACCACGTTGGGCAATGGATTTAAAGAGTTCGTAGGTAGGTGAATGTTTGAACCATGACAAAGTCAGTGAACGATAAGCCTGTTCATCGTTTGCAAGCTCACGCATCATTTTCGATTCGGTTCGGGCGTGCGACAACATATCGATAAAGTTCAGAACAACAACATTCAGTTGGTTTGCATCTAATCGGGGAAGTTGTTCAATCAATTTTTCGCAATATGCCGACTCGTTCACTTTGTGGTATGAATATGTGTAGTTTTTCCGGTAGCGCTTAAACATGGTTTCAAGCAAATCCTTTTCATTCATGTTTTTGCCTTCGTCTTCTTCCTCTTCCACCCACAGGTCAGGAAACATTTGCTGTATCTGAAGTGGCATTAAACCGGAGAATATGGCATTGCGGGCATATTGGGTAGCAGTGGGTAAAATACTGCAATACAGACCTTCGTCGGTAAACTGATAGAATTCAGAGAGCAACTCGCGGATGATTTTCCACTGATCGTAACGGAAATTATCAATCAGAATGAAGAAAACTTTTTCGCCATTATCGAGCAATGGGAACACTTTGGTTTTGAATAAATCAGGGCTCATTACCGGTCGCTTTTCAGGGTTACTAAACCAGTTCTCGTAATTTTTACGAATGAATTTAGTAAATGTGCTGTTAGCTTCTGTCTTTTGCATCTGGAGCATTTCGTCCATTCCGTTATCGGCATCGGCCAGTTCCAGCTCCCAGTAAATCAACTTTTTATAAACCTCTACCCAGTCTTCGTAAGTCAGCGAATCATTAATCTGCATACCTATCCGTCCAAACTGCGATTGATAATTGGAAGCAGTTTGTTCAGTAATAATTTCCTTTTTGTGGATGTTTTTTTTCAGTGTGAGCAGTATCTGACTCGGGTTTACGGGCTTAGTCAGGTAATCGGCTATTTTATTGCCGATGGCCATATTCATAATGTTTTCTTCTTCACTTTTGGTAATCATTACCATAGGTACATCCTGATCAATTTCCTTAATCAGTGCCAACGTTTCCAATCCACTCAGTCCGGGCATATTTTCGTCCAGAAAAATAATATCGAAAGTTTCCTTCCGACACAGCTCCACCGCATCTTTTCCATTGGTAGCTGTAACAACTTCGTAGCCTTTTTCTTCGAGAAATAAAACGTAAGGTCGTAACAAATCAATTTCGTCGTCAGCCCAAAGTATTCGGTCTTTTTTCATAATTCTAATGTTTTAGGTTCTGTGGTTTTAATTTTAATCAACTCAGACAACAACTGTACCACTTAACTCATTTCAGGTAATATTCCTGCATAAATTCAAAATAGGTGTTCAATGCATTTTTCTGAATCAGTGTATTCAGGTTTTTTTGCGAGCCTAACAAATTCCGGTAGTTGACACCTTTCAACAAATCGAAAATTGCTTTTTCTTTTACTACCCGTAATAAATAAGATTTAGCAACACGGGCATCAGTTAAACTTCCGATAATTATTACCTGCAGTTTATCAACGTTTTCGAGAGTCACTTTCAGATTCATCATGCTGTAATTCTGTGAATTATAGGTGTCAATCGCTGCTTTTACTTTTGCAAAATCGAAACTGCCCGAATTAATATAAATTGCCACAAAATGTGGTTCATTAGCGTTATAGGCAAACAATCCTTTAAACAAAGGAGACTCTTCCTGTTTTGGTTGAGGTATAACAGGTTGTACGTTTGGAATTGCCGGTTGAACAGCTTTCTCCTGTTTTTTTACCGTGTCTTTCTTTATCATACCGGTAGTTGTTTGAGTCTGATTGTCGACCGGTTTCGTCGCACTGATTGTTTTGTCTACAGTTTTATCCGTTGGGATTATTGGTTGAGTGACAGTCGGTTTCTCAATTTTCTTCGTGTCGGCAATAGCAGGTTTTGCCGGTTGCTGAACAGTTTGTGACTTTGGTGTTTCTTTCGCTTTTTGTGTTGTTTCAGGTTTCTTTATAGTTTTGATTTCGGTCTGAACGGGCTGTTCTTTCTTCTCACTCACTACAACCGGTTTTGCCATGAAAACCAAATAATCATTTATATTCATTCCGGTTTTAAGCATTCCGATATTTTCTTCCGAAATAACAACTTTTCTGACCTGAGACTCAGCGAGCAATTTAGTTATGTTTTCATCTGTATTCAACGAATTGAGATACCATTGCACCTCATCGTACGATTCAAAATTGGTTACAGATAGCAAATTCTGAGTGCTGTCCAACCGTGAAATAACTAAATCGAAGTCCTTAATCATAAATCGCGAGAAGTTAAATGCTGCAATTTCGTATTGCAACTTATTCAGGTTCGCCTTTTCAAACGAACCTATAAGCAACAAACGGTGCTTGGTTAGTTTCTCCGTTGAAAATTTTTGTGGTTCGATTTTGCTAATTTCTTCTTTCGTCTTTTCCTCTCTTTTTGATAACAAAGTTCCGCTTGATGTTCCGGTTTTTGCTTCCCGACCTTGTTTGATCAATGCCATAATATCTTTTGCCATAGCACTTACATCGCTTTGCGGGTAATTTATAACCAGACTATCCAGTGCAGTTTCAAATTTATCAGGCGAATCGTTTTTTCCGATACTTAATGCATTAAGCAACAGAAATTTAGGCATCAGGTTTGATAACGGATAATTTTGACGAATATAGTTTACCTCTTTATAAACCGTACCAAAATCACTTGCGTTATAAGCTTTATATGTCAGGTTATAAATGGAATCTTGTTCGCGATACATACGCTCAAGCCGCTGAGCATAATCTTTTTGTGACAGAATTTTCTTGTATTTTGAATCAGGAAATTCCGCATTTAATTTATCCCGGTATAGGTTTGCTTCAGTCGAATTGCCATTTTTGAGTTGCATCAGGTAAATATTAAAATAAGCATCTGCTACCCGTTTATCAGTTGAAAACCGACGTGTAAATTCTTTGAATGTACTTATTGCTAACGGTATATCCGCCACTTTGTCTTTGTATATTAATCCCATGTTGAAAAGAGCATCACCAATCTCTGCTGTTGATTTTTCTTTTTGAGCAGGAGTCAACGGTATTTGACGGAGGTAAAATTCCGGTTTTTTGTTGTCCATTTTCTCTTTCGAGCTTGAAATGGTGTCAGTAGAATCTTTAGCTACTTTGTTTTGCTTACTTTCATCTGCAAAAAGCGAAGTTGATTTGCTGGTTCTGCGCCAGTTATCTTCTAGTTTCCTTACTCCCCATTTTTTTATAAAATCAGATTGTCCTCTCCGCGTAATTTCAGGATTATAGAAATACCAGTCAGTAGATGAATTCGGATTCATTCCCACAGGCATCATAGGTAAATCATCTTCCAGATTGAAGTTGGTGATTTGCTTTTCTTTCTGAGTTTTTTCTGCAGCGGCTTTTTCGTCGGCAATAAGCTTTTCAATAATTTTGTTTACCACATCAATCCGCTTTTTTTCCGGAAGCATAGCCAACCGTTGCAAGCTGTCCTGAAGTACTACAATATCGTTTTGAGTTACCAGTTCACTAAGCATTTCACCTCTGCGCGTTACACGGGCATAGTCGCTGTGTTCGTTGCTGAGAATCTTTCCGGCATCTTCATAGCAGGGCTGAGCCAACACATAATTTCGTTTAATGTAGTAAATATCACCCAGTGTAATCAGTGTTATGGCCTTGTCTATCTCTTTGCGGGTGCTTTTCTCAACAGAAAGTTTAAAGTTTTCAATGGCTTTAACCGTATCGTTGCGATGTAGATAAGTATTACCCAGCGCATAATAAAGCTGATCTAAATATTCCTTATTACTTTTGTTCTTCAGCATCGCGTTCAGTTCCTTGCGAATAGACGTTACATTGCCTTGTACAAGTTGCGCACGACTGATGCGGGCATTAAAATCCATTTCATAAGGCGGATTTGATTTGATTACTTTTATAAATGCAGCATCAGCAGTCTTATCGTCGCCGTTCAGATGGTAAAGTTGAGCCAGAATATATCCGAAACGTTGTTTTAATGTATTGTCTGTTTCTTTAGCCAGAGCCAACTCCAGAAATGGGACAGCTTCTTTGTACTGATGTTTTTTGAGTAATAAATCGGCGTTTACCGAAGCAAAAAGGGCGTTATTACTGCCTTTCAGATTGTTCTGGTTTATTTTCATTAAAACCTGTTCAGCCTCGTAAATCCAACCCATTTCGCCATAGGCACGTACAATCCACAACTGGCAGGTGGCTTCAATTTCTTTGTTATTTACATAATGCCTGATGATGTACGAAAACGTTCCAACTGAGCCCAGAAAATCGCCCTTGTGAAATTCAGCTTTGCCCAACAGCAACCAGGCTTCGATAAGTGCCGGATTAAATTCCTGCTGATTGTACCAGAGTTTGTATTCCGGGTCATTCGCTTTTTTGAAATCTTTTTCAGGCTTTACCTTGATAGAATGTAGCTTGATGGCTTTCCGGCATTTCTCGATGGTTTGATCCATATTCGAAGTGGCCGAGTTTGCATTACTGTGATGGCTGATGGGATACATGGGCAACACGGTAGAATAATCTTCCTTGTTAGCTTTTTGTATGTTTTTTAAGCCCTCGTTGAAGCTGTTATAACCGTTGAAATATACGTTGTAACGCGTATTCAGTGCCTGATTGTAACGCGAAAGCCAGGTGTTTTTCTTGGTAGAACAACCCACAGCCAGTAATACGATAAGTAGAACCGGAACTAAGCTATGTTTGGATATTTTTTTCAAAAAAAATAATTTTGTAAGTGGTTGTTATTTGTTTTTCTTCAGACTAATCGTGGCACAGATTTCCGATCATTATTAAAACTTAAAAATTCGGCTTCTATTGCCTTTAAGCTTACAAAAATACAAAATTTTTATGGAAAATAGTCACATCAAAATGATAAGTAACAGGAAACAAAGAGTGAACATTTAATTCATTATCCACAAAAGAGCATTATCGTGAAATAGAAGTGTACAATATCAGGTAGAGCTAATTTATAAGATCAATAAAGTGTTAGCAATCAAGTACCATGTTAAATGTTTGCTGTGTTTATAATTTGAAATAACATGATATTTATATATTTTAATCAAATTAACTATTCAAAAACCACATGCTTTAAAATATTTTATATAAATTTGAACTTTCAAACAATTAACTTCCAATATTGTCAATTATCTACACATGAATCAATCACGAATAAAAACAATAAGATTATTTATATATGTTTTATCAATTTTAGTGATAACAGCTTGTGCATCACAACGGTATGCCAAACTAGCATTAAAAAACGAGCAAGCCGGATTATTTGAAGATGCAGCTGAGTTGTATCTGAAATCATTAAATGCTGACAAAGAAAATATTGACGCAAAAATTGGTGTCAAAAAGAACGGACAACTAACCCTTGACGATAAGTTAGGAAAGTTCACAAAAGCATACGTAGCAGGCGACTCTAAAAATGCGGTATACCTTTATTTGGCAGCAAAAGAATATCTCCAGCGGCTCTCTACAAACGGAATTCGGTTAGATTTCCCAAACACATACGAAGAACAGTATAATGACGTAAAGAATATTCTTGTTGAAGAAAGATACAAGCAGGGAGTCAAACTTATGAATGAAGAAAATTTCGTCGAATGTGAACCGATATTCAAAGAAATTCTGACCTTGGAGAATGGATATAAAGACGTAAAAGAGCTTTGGAAGACAGCTCATTACGAACCCTTATACAGGCAGGGGAAAGCATATCTGGATAACCGTCAGTTTCGTAAATCTTATTACACTTTCAATACAATTATAGTAGAAACCGGTGGTTACAAAGAGGCTGTTCAGTTGAAACAGGATGCTATAAATGCAGCTATTTATCCAATAACAATAAAACCGTTCGAAAATATCAACTCAGAACCTGCATTTGGTTATAAGCTACGAAGTTCTGTTATTTCGGCATTAACCAAGTCTGAAAATCCTTTTCTGAAAGTAATTGACAAAGCAAACCGGGACGAAATGCTGAATGAGCAAAAACTTGGTCTTTCAGGAATAACAAATCAGAATTCAAGCGCTCAGGCCGGAAAACTTTTGGGCGAAAAAGCAATTCTGACGGGCAAAGTAATGTATCTGAATGGTTCACAGGGTAATCTTGTTAGAAGCGAAGCAAGGGCCTTTTTTAAGCAAGCAAAAACGATAACAGTTAACGGACAGAATATGATTGATTACGATTATCTTAAAATTAAATATTATGTTTACAGTCAGACTAACAGCGTAAGTTGCGTTTTTAAATATCAGCTTACTTCAACCGAAACTGGTTCAATTCTGATTTCAGATGAAATTCCGCTTACAAAAAGCGATGCTATTCAATATGCCTATTATAATGGTGATTATAGAAATTTAGTACCTGGGACCTGGAAATATGATTATGTAAATTCAGCAGAGGATAAAATTTATACCGATCTTATAAGTATTATAGCTTTTCATACAACTTTTAATGCTAACCGAAATATTAAGTCATTGGATAATCTTGTAAATGAATTATCTGCTGAACTAACCCAACGAACTGCCACGAAAATATTAGGCTTTAATCCTGAAAACTAACTTGTAACTATGCGATACGGAATAAAAAATATAGTTATTTTGCTAACTGCTGCTTGCCTGATGACACAATGTGCAAGTACCAAGGTGGTTACAAACAAACCTACATGGCTTATGACCAGACCGATTAACCAGGGTTATTATATTGGTATTGGCTACGGAAATAAAAAGACAAACAGCAACGGCTATCAGCAAACAGCCAAGAATAATGCTATGAATGACATGGCTGGCGAAATCAGAGTAAACGTCTCCGGGACATCGCTCCTGCATACCCTTGAAATAAATAATGCTGTAAGCGAGACCTTTGATTCAAAGTCACTTACTTCAACGGATGAATCACTTGAGGGTTATGAATTAGTTGACACTTACGAGGACCAATACAATTACTGGACTTATTATCGGTTATCGAAACAAACTTATGAAGACATAAAACAGCAACGAATACGTAAAGCAACGGACAATGCACTTACGAAATATGACAAAGCTCTGACCTACAAAAACGGGTTGCAATATTACAGTGCGTTGATAATGTTGGTAAAAGGACTTGAAGATATTAAACCTTATATGTCAGAGACTTTACTTGTAAATTATCAGGGAAAAGACGTTCACCTTGGCAATGAACTTTTCAATGAAATATTGAATATCCTGAACGATATAAATGTCTCTTCCGATTTGAAAGAAATAATCGTAAAAAAAGGACAACCGGTAGTTGAAGAATTGCTGACTTTTATTGTAGAAAATAAACAAGGACATCATATTGAGAACATCCCTGTTACTTCCGATTTTACCGGATGTGCGTTGATTGATAACATAGACAGATCGACTGCATCCGGGATTGTTTCATTTAGTATCCCCAAAGTAAAATCCAAAAATAATCATGAATATTTTTACGCAAAAGTGGATTTAAATACCATTTTACAGGAAGCAACCAACGATTTTCTGATTCGCAAATTATTGCGAAATATTAAGCCTGTGGCATATACCAAGCAGGTAAATGTGCAGAATCCTGTGTTTTTTGTAAGCTCTACCGAAAGAAAATTCGAAAAATCTTCAGAAAATGAGGTGCTTAAAAATGCATTAATTGGTTCGCTTACGCAATCTGCATTGGACATAACCCCAAAACAAAACAATGCGGATTTCTTAGTTGATATTCAGAGCAATACAAAATCTGCCGAAATTTCAAACAGCATGTATAAAGTATCACTGGATGCTGTAATTACTGTGAAAAACAAAGAATCAAAATTACTTTACCAACGAAATATGAATAACATTACAGGCATACAATTATCATTCGACGCTGCCGGAAACGAAGCCTATAATTCAGCCGTAGAATATCTTAAAAACCGCGTAGTTCCGGATTTATTGGAAAAACTGTTTTAAAATAAATATTTGCATTGGTAAGCTGAATAACACTAAAAATAAATCCAATATATTAACTAAGTTATATTAATTTTTTAAAACAAAATCATTATGAAAAACAATTTTTTTAAAGTAGCAACAGGCGTTTTATTTGTAAGCGTCCTAAGTTTCATGTTTGTATCGTGCAAAACAGCTAAAGTGGTTGCAGCAGCCGATTCCGGTGAAATTGAAATTAAGATACCGTGTTCGGGAGCTGATTTTCAAAGTAATTCTAAAGCATTACGTTACAGCGCTATTGGCGAAAGTATGGATCAAATGACAGCCAAGAAAAAAGCCATGAGTGAAG
>CAIQOG010000662.1 GCA_903873355.1 uncultured Bacteroidales bacterium | reverse complement strand
TTAGTAAATCAATAGTTTTCACACCTGCAGATAATATTGATTTTGAAAAATGGAACTGCGGAACGCCATCGAAAACGGCTAATAAGGTTTCTTCGTCAAGCTTTTTCAGTGCTTCAGAAGTGGAATTGCCAAACAGGATATTCGAAGCTTCAACAGCTGCCTGATAATCTTCTTCTGAGTGAACCATCACAGTAACTTCCTGTGCCAATCGTTTTTGGAGAATTCGTATGTGTGGTGCCTGGGCATGTTCTGTTACCAGATTTTCAATTTCATTTTTGTCGATAGCGGTAAAAATCTTGATATATTTTTCGGCATCGGCATCACTCACGTTGAGCCAGAACTGGAAGAATTTATAGGGTGAAGTGTAACGGCGGTCGAGCCATACGTTACCACTTTCGGTTTTACCAAATTTACCGCCATCGGCTTTCGTAATGAGCGGACAAACCAATGCAAATGCTTCGCCACCGGTTTTACGACGAATAAGTTCTGTTCCTGTAGTAATATTTCCCCATTGATCCGAACCGCCCATTTGCAATTTGCAATTTTTGGCTTGATACAAGTGTAGAAAGTCGTATCCCTGAAGCAACTGATACGAAAATTCGGTAAACGACATGCCCACATTCGAATCGTTTGCAAGGCGTTTTTTTACTGAATCTTTGGCCATCATGTAGTTCACTGTGATGTGTTTGCCAATATCGCGGATAAAATTCAGAAAAGAATAGTCTTTCATCCAGTCATAATTGTTCACCAGTTCGGCTGCATTAGGTGCATCACTGTCGAAATCGAGGAATTTTCTCAATTGATTTTTTATGCATTCCTGATTGTGTCGGAGAGCTGCCTCGTCGAGCAGATTACGCTCCGCCGACTTACCCGATGGATCGCCAATCATACCGGTAGCTCCACCAACCAATGCAATCGGTTTGTGACCGGCACGTTGAAAATGTTTCAGCATCATCACGCTAACCAAATGGCCGATATGAAGCGAATCGGCTGTAGGATCAATTCCCACGTAAGCAGCTGTCATCTCTTTTTTCAGTTGTTCGTCTGTGCCGGGCATTTGGGTATGAATCATACCACGCCATTGCAATTCTTCAATAAAATCCATCTGTAAATTATTTTAATTTTTTTTCGTGTTTTGGGTTCACTTACTGTTTACCGCTTGCTGCTTGCTGTTGATTTCTTGCTGTAATATTTGGCTTACAAAGATACTACTTTTTAGTTTTCTGAACAAGAATAAAACTTTTGAGCCCGAAAGTCGTTGAAATGTAAAGGCTTTTTGCTATTTTCGCCAATCATCTCAAACGAAGTCTCCAATGAAAATTAATAGGTTGTTTTATATCTTCCTCATAGCTATATCGGTAGCTGCCTGTGCGCCAAAAGTTTGGACCATTACACACGCCACATCCATCAAAATTCCGATTGATAGTAAAACCGAAACAATTGCCGATAAAAGTTACAACGAACATCTGCTACCTATGAAGCAACAACTGGGCGTAAAAATGAATGTTGTAATTGGTGTGGCTGCTGAAACGATGAAAGGTCATGCTCCTGAAAGTTTATTGTCCAATTTCAGTGCTGATGTCTATTGTCAGGCCGCAACTGATTATCTTGGTCAGCCGGTTGATATCTCCATTGTGAATCTTGGTGGTTTACGAACTGAAATTCCTGCCGGAAACATAACTGTAGGTAAAGTATTTGAACTTATGCCATTCGAAAATGAACTGGTAATCCTTTGGTTGAAAGGTGATAAGTTACAAGATTTGATACAGTATTTTGCCTCTGTAGGCGGAGAAGGAATTTCGGGTATTCGCATGGAAATAAGCAATGGCAAAGCAGTAAATGTAACTGTGAATGGAAAACCGATTGAAACTGAAATGCTTTACAGTATTGCCACAAGCGATTATCTGGCCGGTGGAAATGACAAAATGTTTCAGTTGGCAAAATACGAAAAACGACAAAATACTGGTATAAAACTTCGGGATATTTTGATGAATTATATTAAAAACGAAACCGCAAAAGGGAACAAAGTTGTGGCGAAACTGGATGGACGAATCACAATTTCCAATTAATCAATTTTCAATTTTCAATTAAAAATTATGACATTAAATAAAATTACACATATTAGAAGTAACTTCAGTTCCTCTTTAGGGGTTAGGGGTCTTCTTATGTTGTTAGTATTTACATCTTTATCTGTTTCATCTCAGCAAAAAGTTAAGCTGGTAATTCTGCATACCAACGATACGCACAGTCAGGTGGAACCAACCGAAAAGTCTTCTTCGAAAACGGCGGATATGGGCGGATATGCCCGCCGGATTGGCGTTATTAATCAGATTCGCAATGAGGAGAAAAATGTATTGCTGGTTGATGCAGGTGATTTTTCGCAGGGAACAC
>CAIQOG010000661.1 GCA_903873355.1 uncultured Bacteroidales bacterium | reverse complement strand
TCATCACCCTGACAGCATCCGATTTTTCATTCTCAGACAGTTCATCTTCGAGCAAAATAGCCACTAAACCAAAGGTTTTAGGAACACCAATCTCGTTATACCACCAGTTACGACAAACAGGTTTTAGTTTGAACCATGCTTGAAGTCCGTTATGCAGAATTTTGGAAATGTCTTTTTTGTGATAGTATTTGGATTCAGGTTGTACATAAACCCGTCCTAAATAAAGCAACCGTGAGACATGATTTAAAGGATCCCAGTTACTTAGTGCCTGATCGTTGTATTTGATGTCGGAAAAACTACCATCCGACTTTTGTAATTTAATGATTCTATCTATCTCTTCATCCTGTTGATAGGTATTAAGATAGAGTTCGCGCAGACTTAAATCGGTAGTATTTCCTTTGTTTGAAATAATCGTAGCAAGTCGCTGCATCTCTTCTGTTCTTAGAAAGGGATTCAGTGAATTCTCAACGAGATGTTTTTTTAAAATACTAACTAACTGTTCTGTCGAAAATACATTTGATGTTAGAACCAAAAGAGTAACAGTTATAGATAAAATCTTTTTCATTCAGGTTTCAGATATAAATACTTCTGCCGGATGTTAAGCATGTGTTACAAATAATGGTGTATCGGAATGCAGAACCATTTTATAGGCCAGACTTGGATTGAATAACCTTACAAAAAGATTTCTCCTGCGGGTGTTGAATGCCAGTACATTAATCTGATGGTCTACCATAAATGTATTTAAGAGGTCGGGGGAATCGTGGGCATTAAGCAATGCATAATTCGTCGCAAGTGACGGGTAATGATTTGAAAAATAAGATTTTATTCCCGATAGCATTACTTCATCCCAGGCTTCTTTTTTCTCGGAAGTATGAACAAAATAGAGTTCTGTTTTTTCAGAACCAAAAATAGATATAGCACGATCGATAGCAATCAAATCTTTCTGATCAAAGTTGGTCAGGAAGGCAATTCGTTTAATTTCTGCAGGTGATTGCATTGTCATCAAAACCGGAACTGCAAAAACCGGTGAAACACAGGACTCCATAACCTCAGCCGTGACACTTCCAATCAGTTCATTAGTTAGTTTTTTACCGTGCGTACCCATCACCACCAAAGCCGGATTATTTTTTTTACAGTAATCAAGTATTTGATCTTCAGGAACACCTTCTTTCATTTCAAAGCTGAACGGAATGTTTGGAAGTTCACCTTTGGCAATACGTTCGTGAATCAGGCGTGTCATTGTATCAATCTCGGCATTAGCAGTACTGATAATTCTTTTCAGTAATTCACTATCGCTTATACTGTAAGTACTAAGTTCGTTGTTGGAAGAAATTGTGAATGCCGGACTGAAATAAACATACAAGAATACCACTTCAGCAGCCAGAATATCAGCAAAATAAAAGCCGAAATCTGTCACTTTGGATATTTGATCTGTTAAGTCGACAGGAATCAACACCTGCTGAGAATCGTTACTTCCGGTGGCTGGTTCGTTTTCCCAGGCACTTTCCATTTCTTCAACAATCTTCAACGCACGAGGCAAATCGCTCTCTTTGATTCGAACCCTTACACCCACAGCCAGTTCGGGTTGTTCAAGGTTCAGATTATGAATGACAGTTTCAATTCCATTTTCTTCTAAAACGGTTTTAATCATTTGAGCCCGCTGAAAAGTGCGAATAGCTAAAGTTACTAATTTGTCTTCCATAATGTGCTAATTTATTGATTTACATACTAAGGTTGATTTTTCTTATCCAAAAACGGAATGACATGAAAACGTTGTAAAGATAGGAAATTATAAATAATTCGGACATATTTTCTAAAATTTTCTTGAGCAAAAATTACAAAAACCACTAAAATATTAATAAATGTGTATAATTATAAGATATGTATAAATTCTAATGTTTGTCAGAACTCCTGTTTTTGATAAATTTCTGTATAACCTTCGGAACAGTATTGATGGTCGTTTCATGTCAAAAAAATTAATTACTTTTGCAGGTAGAGAAAACTACGAATTAAACTTTTTACAATCAAACTTTTGGACAACGGAATAATTTACACCACCATTGGAGGAATAACAATACACCCGATAACGACATCGGCAGTTATTTCACTGGTTTTAAGCCTGTTGCTTCTTTGCTTCTCGGCATTGATTTCGGCTTCTGAGGTTGCATTCTTCTCATTAGATCCAAAAGCGCTTGACAAACTTGAAGAAGAGGAACGAAAAGCCGACCGGAATATTCTACGCTTGCTCAAATCTCCACAGCGCCTTCTGGCTACAATTTTGATAGGAAGTAATTTTCTAAATGTAGCTGTTATTCTGTTGATTACCTATTTCACAACCTCCATTTTTAATTTTGAAAGTGCGCCTGTAATTGGTTTTATCTTTCAAACCGTTGTCATAACTTTTGCCATTTTGCTTTTTGCCGAAATCATACCCAAGGTCTATGCAACACAGTTTCCGCTAAAAACGGTCTACAGCACTGTTCCGGTTCTATCGGGAATGGAAAAACTGTTTGGACCATTTGTAAGTCTGCTTGTAAACTCAACATCCATTGTCAATAATCGACTTATAAAACACAGCAAATCCAACATCTCGATGGACGAATTGTCACAGGCACTGGAACTTACATCTGACAGTAAAGATGAAGATAAAGAAATACTGGAAGGAATCATCAAGTTCGGCAATATTCAGGTTGTTGAAATTATGACATCCCGAGTTGACATGGTGGTTGCTGACATTAAATCTGATTACAAACAGTTGCTTGATATTATAATAAAATCGGGTTATTCCCGCATTCCTGTTTTTACCGGAACACGCGATAATATCAAAGGATTACTTTACAGCAAAGATTTGTTGCCACATTTGGATAAGCCGTCCAATTTCCGTTGGCAAAGCCTAATGCGTCAGGCTTATTATGTGCCTGAGACCAAAATGATTGATGATTTGCTAATTGAATTTCAGGAAAATCATGTGCATTTGGCGTTGGTGGTTGACGAATATGGCGGAATTTCGGGGCTTATAACACTGGAAGATATTCTGGAAGAAATTGTTGGTGATATCAGCGACGAATACGATGATGAACAACAGTTGTTTACCAAAATAGATAATCACACATTCATTTTTGAAGCTAAAATTTTGCTGAACGATCTTTTTAAAATTGCTGAAATAGAGGAAGATGATTTTCTGAAAGTAACTGATGAAGTTGAAACTCTGGCAGGTTTGATTCTCGAACTGAAAGGGGAAATTCCTGCCAAAAACGAACGGATTGACCATGGTCGGTATGTTTTCGAAATAGTTGCAGCAGACAACCGACGGATTAAAAAAGTAAAGTTGTACATCAAAGATGATTTCAAGAAATCGGAATTAATTTGATGCAATGAATTGATATTCTACACTATAATGAAAAAAAGTTTTTTACCCATTAAATATCTGCTGGCAATAGGAGTTTTAGTTTCACTTTTAAATTCGTGTAACAAAGCATCTGTGCCACATCCTTATGGTTATTTCAGGGTTGATCTGCCACCACATTCGTATCGAATGATAGATACATTGAATATGCCCTATCGGTTTGAGTTATCGAAAAGTGCTGTTCTGGTAAGTCGTGAAGTAAAAGGTGAGAATTTTTGGATTGACCTCTATTATCCGAAACTGAATGCCGCAATTTATTGCAGCTATAAACCTGTGAAAGGCAATTTAATTGATTTAGTGGAAGATACACGGAAAATTGTTTACAAACACAGTATAAAAGCTGACGGAATTGGCGAGAAAGTGTATGACCATAAAGAATATAATGTGCATGGTATTTTATACGATTTACGGGGGAATACGGCATCGAATATTCAGTTTGTTCTGACCGACAGCACGAACCATTTTTTTCGCGGAGCATTGTATTTCAATAATATACCTAATAAAGATTCGATTGCTCCGATGTCTGACTATATTCGCGAAGAAGTCATACACTTGATGGAAAGTTTTGAATGGAAGAAATGAGCAAATCAGGTCAGATAATTTCGATTGATGAAGCCAGATTGATGGTTTTTGAAGTCCATGATTCGGTTGATGAAATGTGTCAGAAACTGAGTTTTATTGACCTGACAGAATTCTCAAATCTGAAATCGGACAAACGAAGATTGGAGTATCTGGGTGTGCGTGTAGCGCTAAAAAACTTATTGGGAGAAGAAAAGAAAATAACCTACGATTCGGAAGGGAAGCCGGTATTTTCTGATAAAAGCTTTCAGATAAGCATCTCACACAGTGGCAGATGGATTGCCGTAATGGCTCATCCTCAGAAAAAAGTCGGAATAGATATTGAAATTCCTACACAAAAAATTGCTAAGATTTACCAGCGTTTTCTGAACGAAACCGAGCAAAAGGAACTTTCAGATGGCGAAAATCTGAATCAATTGCTTTTGGCCTGGTCGGCAAAGGAAGCATTATATAAAATCATTGGGAAAGATGCCATTGACTTTGCAAATCATCTGCATATTTTTCCTTTTGAAGTTCAGTCCGAAGGAACATTTGAGGCTGAACATGTTCCAACAAAACAAAAATACAAATTACACTATATTCAAAATGAGATTTTTACACTGGTTTATTGCGTAGCATCATACTAAAATGAAAAACATTTACAATCACATACTTGAGTGTCAACGGGAGAATAAAAAATTACTGGCAGTTCTGCTCGATCCTGATCAGTGTCGTGGAAGTTTGCTGGCAAGCACAATCGCAGCCCTGAAATCGAATGTTCCAGATTTTATTTTTGTAGGTGGAAGTCATATTCTTTCGTCAACCGACTCTTTGATTGAACTTTTGAAAGAAGAAACCAAAGCGGGTGTAATTCTTTTTCCGGGAAATGCTTCGCAATTCAGTACACATGCCGATGCATTGCTATACCTGTCACTTCTATCGGGACGTAATGCAGAGTTTCTTATTGGTCAACATATTACATCGGCACTTGCCATTAAAAGTTCTGAAATTGAAGTGATTCCAACCGGTTATCTTTTGATTGATGGTGGAAAACCAAGTTCAGTTGAATATATCAGCAACTCCCGCCCCATACCACACGATAAAAATGAAATAGCTTTGTCAACATCAGTAGCTGCTGAATTATTAGGCATGAAACTGATTTATTTAGAAGCTGGTAGTGGTGCTAACCACCCTGTCAGTTCCGAAATGATTGAGACTGTCAATTCAGGCTTATCAATTCCACTTATTGTTGGTGGTGGAATCAAAACAGTCGAACAGTTG
>CAIQOG010000660.1 GCA_903873355.1 uncultured Bacteroidales bacterium | reverse complement strand
GATATTTCCTGATTGTAATTTGATTCCGCATCCCGACTATTGGTTAATAAAGAATTGTGATAGACGTCTGCCAGCATCTTCGCAAAGTTCAATGCGCCCTTTCCGCTCGCAGCCGGTGCCACTATAAAACCAAAAAGATTAGGATAAACTTCTTGTCCAGCATAAATACCTTTCACTCCCGGCAAGCAACCACTTAAAATAACCAACGCCCCGGTTAAAAACACATCACGCTCTCGCAGGTCGGTAAATACCAAGGTGCCATCTAATAATAAATCGGGTAAGTTCGAATAAACCAATTCCGGTATCAATGGCGTATTTTTCAAATAATCCTCTTCAGGCGCCGGTAATTCAATGCTTTGCTTTGTTATTTCTTCCGCGTTTGCAGACTTTGCAGACTTTGCAATCTTTGCAAACTCAGAAGCGTATGTTTTATAGGTGTTTCTAAAGGTCATCTCCACTTCTTTTCCCGGCAGATCATAGTTCGCTTTCGCATAATGCAGGGCAGTTATTTCAGGAATACCCATCCGATTGCAGTACGTAGAAAAAAGGAAAATGAAATTATTCCGGTTACCTTCAAAGTAATTTTCTTTATTTTCGGTGTAGCGAACGCACTCATTTAATTCGGCAGAATAGTCGGTATCCGTATTCGAATTCCTTTTTGTTGTACCTTGAACCACTGGTTGATTGTGTTTAACAATGGAAGTGATGACTTCAAATTTGATACTCTTTTTGTTCAAAAATAGGCTTGGGTCATAACTCACGAAGCAAAGTCTGGTTATATCTTTACACGCAGGATCAGACTTAATGCCGGTCAAAGCTTCATAATGTTGCTGAACCTGTAAATAGGCTTCACTATGCTTTTCCGCACCTGAATCTACCTGAACGAAAACCTTTAAGCCATTGCCACTCGGACTTTGAAAACACAGGTAAGTGTATGGCTCATCGCAGATGGCTTTAAAAGCTGAGTACATTTCCCGGTGAGAGAGTTTATCGAAGTCGAGATGAACAAAGCCACTGTACTCCTCCAAATGGGCAGCCTTGCGTTTGGTGAATGTGCCGGAAGGGGTGAATGCCAGTAGTTGCTTTTTCTTTTCTGAGGCTTCTTCTTTCAATCCTGCGTAAGTTAACGCGCGTATTTCTTCTACCTGCGTTTTAAAGCTATCCGAAGCAATTAAATTGGCGATGTCGATTAGCTTTTCATCGAATAGTGGCTTACAGAAGTTTTCAAATGTGGTTACAATCATGGGTGGGGTTATTTTACTTTAGATTTATTTTTAATATAATTGGCTGCGTAATCGGTGCTGGTGAGCTTACTTCCTACTTTTTTCTTTTTAGATGGCTTTTTCGGCAAAAAAATGGCCGTATGCGCCTCAAAGAAGGCGAACATGCGGTCTAATTTTTCGTCGGTGGTTTCCATTTTATATTTTATGTTGGTTCAGTTTGGTCAAGCAGGGCTTATGTTATACCGTTTTTAACGGTAATCTTTAAATGTTGTGATAAATAAAAATGTAAAAGTAATGGCAGAAAAAACGGGGTGTGCCCCAATGCGTGCGAATACGTGCGAAAGCACCCGAATGCACCCGAATGTGCCTGAAAGTAAGCCAAGAAACAACGTGGCAAATGAATGATTTGGGTAATAGGAACTTTTCAAATGTTATGAATTAGAGAGCCACAAAACTACTACCATGCAGAAGTGTGATGCGTGACGTGGCGTGACCTAGCGCGACGTGACAAGCCGAAAGATGTGAAAAGATGCTATAGCCTGAAGCCTGGCAATTTAGAATTACATTAAATTAAAATGTTTTATTAAAATGGATGAGAATATGAAAAGCATTTTGTTATTTGCTAAAAAGGGGAACGTTGTTTTTTGAAGTTATGTGCTAACTTGAAAAAAGTCACAGGTAAACGTTTCCTAACACAAAGGCGACCGATTAAACCAAATTTTATATTATGAACATCGTTAAAATTCACAATGGAAAAGTAGAACTTCGTAAGGAAAGTGGTTCGCTTATCAGGACTATGGGAAATGGAGATGCAGTTGATGCTGACATTAACAATGACGGGTCCCTAATTCTAGTTACCACTATTAAAGGTAAGGTTGAACTTCGTAAAGAAAGTGGTTCATTAATTAGAATAATTGCAAATAGCGATGCAACAGGTGCTAAATTTAGTGGAGATGATCTTCTCGTAAAGACCAGCAAAGGGAAGACAGAGTTGAGAAAGGAAAGCGGCTCTTTGATTAGAATAATTTAATCTTGAACCTATTATATTCAGAAAAATGGAAAAAATCAAAAAACTCTTTTCGGACTTCTTAATTGATTCTATCAATGATAAAGATATAATTTATTGCCTTACGCAAAGTACAGTTGAGCCAGTAATTAGATTTAAATTTGGCTCATGGATTTCTAAACATCATTCTTCAACGATCAAGATTAATATTCTAGAGATTAATAGGGTGGATCTTATATTAGGTGATGATGATAATTTGTTTTTCATAGAATTTGGACATCTTGTTAATCTATTAAAGCATACTACTTTTCCTCCTATGTGGAAGAGCAATAACGATTGTGATAAACTTGAAGGAAAAATAATTTCATTCAAGAAAAAGAATGAAAAACTTTCTGAACAAAAGAAAATTCATAAATTAACTCTAAGCCTTTATTCTGATTTTAAAGGTGAAATAAAGAATAATCAATTCACTCCAAATTATGCTGGTATATTAGATTCAGGTGTTTTTTTGAAATATGGCAAATCAAAGAAATATCACAAATGGTTTGATAACTATATAGAGAATTTAAGGAATGGGGATAAGAATGGGAAATATATTGAACATACTATTTTAGAAAACCAATTGTCCTTGTGGTGGTTGATTAGAGAATGTGGAAATAACAACCAGCTACTTTACAAATGAAATTGTTTCTTTTTT
>CAIQOG010000659.1 GCA_903873355.1 uncultured Bacteroidales bacterium | reverse complement strand
GACCAATCCCGTTTGCATTCGCATATATTCAGGAAGTTTTCGAGCAACTGCGTTCCATCCAACGTGTGAAAAACCTCAGGATGAAATTGTACTCCCCAGGTTTTTTCACCTTCTACTTTGAAAGCAGCCAATTCTACATCATTTGTACTGGCTATTTTTTTGAAATTCTCAGGAATTTTCGTGATACTATCACCGTGCGACATCCAGATTTGTGAGCCGGATTGAATATCTTTCAGCAATAAATCATCCTGATCGATAAAAGTCATATTGGCACGACCATATTCGCGCGAACCAGCCGATTCCACATTTCCACCTGACGTATAAGCCATAAACTGAGCGCCATAGCAAATACCCAACACCGGAAATTTTCCGCGAATCAGACTTAAATCTGTTTTAAAAGCTGCGGGATCGTACACCGAAAACGGACTTCCTGAAAGAATTACACCTTTGATTTTCTCTGTATTTACGGGAAACTTATTGTATGGCAGAATTTCGCAGTATTCGTTGAGTTCGCGCAGGCGACGTCCTATTAACTGGGTGGTTTGAGAACCAAAATCAAGTATGATAATTTTTTCCATTGGTGGGTTTTGATTTGCTTTGAAAAGTTGTGCAAAAGTACAAAAATCAGATGCTTTACACAAGATTGAATATGCTATTTATTATAATAAAAGAAATTCCTGAAATAACGACGGGGTGACTTGAAGTCACCCCGTCGGGAAAGTTTCTCTAAAGTTAATGTAGCAGTAGCGAACTATCGCCATAACTCAAAAATCGAAAATTATATCCCATTGCATAGTCGTAAATTTCTTTCCAGTTACCATCTACAAAAGCCGAAACAAGCAATAAAAGCGTACTTTTCGGTTGGTGAAAGTTGGTAATCATACCATTTACCACCCGAAATTTATAACCGGGTTTAATCATGATTTGTGTTTCGGCATGAAGGGTTGTAAGATTGTTGGCATCGAGGTACTCTAATAAACTTTGTAACGCATCGAAGGTTGAAATTTCAGTATTTTTCTCGTATGGTGCCCATTGTGAAACTTGTAATTTCTTACTAATGCTTTTTGAATTGCACTCTCCCTCTCCTTTGTAGAGGGCCGGGGAGAGGTAAAATAAACTCTCCAATGTCCGCACGGAAGTCGTTCCGACCGCAATGATATTTCCAAGGTTTTTTTGAATGTTTTCAATCGTACTGCGATGAACTGAAATCACTTCGGTATGCATGTGATGTTCGGCAATGTCGCGGGTTTTTACGGGCTGAAATGTTCCTGCACCCACATGAAGCGTCAGTTCTTCGGTTTCAATATTTTTCTTTTGCAGCGACTTTAAAACTTCAGGTGTAAAATGCAATCCGGCTGTAGGAGCTGCAACCGAGCCTTTTATTTTGGAATAAACAGTTTGATAAGTTGTCAGGTCGCTTTCTTCTGTTTTTCGGTGCAAATAAGGTGGAATTGGTAATTCGCCTGCTTTTTCCAAAATATCAGCAAAATGAATATCTGTATTATTCCAGGTGAAGTGGATACTGTGAGTATTTCCTTCTGTTTCAAGTAATTCAGCATTAAACACGCAGGTTACTTTGGCAATTTCAACAGTTTTACTAAGTTTTTCTCCTTTCCACTTTTTCAGATTTCCCACCATGCATTTCCACACACATTCGGTGGTTGATCCTAGTGATTGCGCATAATCGGCAGGTTTTAAAGGTTCGAGACAAAACACCTCAATCCGTGCTCCGGTATCTTTATAAAACACCAATCGTGCCTGAATAACACGAGTATTGTTATAAACCAACAAGGCATTTTCGGGTAAAAAATTGGCTATGGTTGCAAATTTACTTTCGGAGATTTCTCCGTTTCTGTAAACCAACAGTTTTGAAGCATCACGTTGTTGTAGAGGATATTTGGCAATACGTTCATCCGGCAAAGGATAATCGAATTCGTCAATATAAATTGGTTGGTTTTGGTCTTTATTATTCACAAAAAACAGTTTAAAAAAGAAAGACAAAAGTACTAAAAAATCCCTTTATATCTGAATTTGGCGATTTAAGCTTCAATCTTTATAAAATCTTTATACATCATCAAAATATCTTTATGTCAGATTTATAAAATATGTCGGAACTTTGCAGCGTGGTACATATGTTCAATTTTAAAGTTATTAGTTTATGACAAATGTTATTGGTAAAGTAAAAAAGACAGTTATTGGAAATCCTTTAGATTTAAAGGATAGCTCGACGTTCAGACACATTTCATTGATTGTATTTTTTGCCTGGGTAGGACTCGGTTCTGATGCACTTTCGTCTTCGTGTTACGGACCTGAAGAAATCTATAAAACGCTGGGCGTTCACGTCAATCTGTCGATTATAGTAGGGTTAATAACTATGGTGACTATATTTATTATCAGTACCAGTTATTCTCAGATTATCAAATTATTTCCTCACGGTGGTGGTGGTTATCTGGTTGCCAGTCGGTTGATTTCTCCCAATGTCGGCATGATTTCAGGTTGTGCACTGCTAATCGACTATATATTAACTATTTCTATTTCGGTTTCCAGTGGTGCTGATGCTATTTTTAGTTTTCTACCTTTTGAATATCAGAGCTATAAAGTAGCTTTTGCATTATCAATTTTAGTGGTGCTTACCATACTGAATTTACGTGGAGTGAAAGAATCGGTAACCGCACTTACTCCAATCTTTGTAATTTTCCTGCTTTCACATATTTTCCTGATTGCCTATGCATTCACAACACACGCTTCACAATTGCATTCTGTGGCCACTCAAACCGGTCATGAGTTGACAGGAACAGTCAAAAATCTGGGTATTTATGGAACGATATTTCTAATTATGAAAGCCTATAGTATGGGGGCTGGTACATATACAGGTATCGAGGCGGTAAGTAACGGGATTCCAAACTTGCGTGAGCCACGTGTAAAAACGGCTATCAAAACCATGCGTTTGTTGGCTATTTCGTTATCTGCAGCTGTACTTGGATTGATTATTTCTTATTTCCTTTTTGGAGTTCATTTGCAACCCGGAAAAACAATGAATGCAGTTTTGATTACGACTGCCATTGCTAACTGGAATCCAGTTTTCGGTCAAACTTTTCTTTATGTAACACTTATTTCGGAAGCTGCTTTATTGTTTGTAGCAGCTCAAACCGGCTTCCTCGATGGACCTCGTGTAATGTCAAACATGGCTCACGATTCTTGGTTACCACGCAGTTTCTCCATGCTGAGCGACCGTTTAGTTTCTCAAAACGGAATTTTAATTATGGGAATTGCAGCTTATTTTGTTATTTGGATGTCGAAAGCGTCGGTTGCCTTCCTGGTTGTACTTTATAGTATCAATGTGTTTATTACCTTCTCATTATCACAGTTTGGTATGGTAAAACACTGGTTTCAGGTACGAAATGAAGATAAAAGATGGCTGGGAAAATTGCTGATAAACGGAACTGGTTTCCTTTTGACGACATTTATTTTATTTACTGTAATTGTAATGAAATTTGACGAAGGTGGTTGGATTACTATCCTTATTACCGGGGCTTTAGTTGGACTAGCACTTTATATTAAGGGTCATTATAATAAAATTGGAAAGGAAATTGGTCGGATTCAAAAAATTATGAATTCGAAAATGCCTGAAACTATTGCCGAACTAAATAAAAACCTGACCCGTAAATCGAAAACCACAGAAATAGACTACACAGACATGACTGCAGTAATACTGGTCAATGGCTATACAGGTATAGGTTTATATTCGTTGTTTAAAATTTTGAGTAAATTCAAAGATGTTTATAAAAACTTTGTATTTATTCAGGTTGGAATTGTAGATGCAGATAGTTTTCATCAGGGTGCTGTAGTAGAAACAATAACTGAAAATATTCAGCAGGATTTGAGCAAATATGTATATTTAATTAAACAATTGGGTTATAATGCAGAATATCGGTATGCTATTGGAACGGATGTGGCGGAAGAAGTGCTTAAAATTGTGCCGGAAATCACTGAAACATACCATAATACAACTTTCATCGGCGGACAATTGGTGTTTAGCGGAACATATCGGGCATCAAGATTATTGCATAACTTTACAATTTTCTCAATACAACGCCGCTTGTATAAACTTGGTCTGACCACGATTATTATTCCGATTTCATTGAGAAAAGCATTGCAGGTAAATAATTATAAATAAATTTACGGACTATATAAAAACACACAGCCATGAAACTTGATTTTTTCAAACAAAGTATATTTAAACAGTTCGTTGTAAGCAACTTATCTGTTATTGTTGTGGCATTGATTTGTTATGCAAGTGTTGATTATATAGGTTATCATAGTGTAGCATTACTCCTATTGGCCACTGTGTCAATACTATCGATGTTTTTCACGCTGTATCCTATATTGGCAGCTGCTACTTTAAGTGCTTTAATTTGGGATTTCTTCTTCATTCCACCACATTTCACCTTTCATGTTGGAAATTCGGAAGACGTTTTGTTGCTGCTCATGTATTTTGTAATTGCATTGGTAAACGGTGTATTAACATCAAAAGTAAGAGCATTGGAAAAACTGGAACTGCAAAAAGAAGAACGCAGTAACACACTCAAACTTTACAAAACCTTGTTTAATTCAATCTCTCATGAGCTACGCACACCGATAGCAACTATTGTTGGAGCTTCGGATAATTTGCTGCAAAAAGATTCGAACATTTCAGAAACTGACAAAACAAAACTTTTTGGCGAAATTTCGATTGCAGCTTTTCGACTGAACCGTCTGATTGACAATCTGTTGAATATGCAGCGGCTGGAATCGGGAATATTGAATATCAATCCCGATTGGTGTGATGTCAGCGAATTGATAAACAGTCCTTTGAGCCGCCTGGTGTCCGAACTCTCTACGCATAAAGTAATTCTGAACATTCAGGAGGATATTCCTGTTTTAAAATTTGACTTCGGTTTAATTGAACAATCTTTATTCAACATTCTTCATAACGAAACGCTTTATACACCAGCGGATTCAACTATCGAAATATCAGCATCTTATAATAAAAAAATGCTGACTATCAGCATTGCTGATAACGGCAGGGGTTTTACTGATGATGAACTTAGATTGCTGTTTTCAAAATTCTATCGTTCTTCTGCAAAAACTACCGGAGGAACGGGACTTGGATTATCTATAGTAAAAGGTTTTGTTGAGGCTCATGATGGTAAGGTAAAGGTTGAAAATAATATTCCAACCGGTGCGAAATTTACGATTGAAATTCCAACAGAAGCATTGGAGCTAAATGACTTTATGGACTTTTCAGAAATTGCCATAAAAAAGAATGCTGAGTACGAAACTTTATCAGACATCTATATTCCGAAGGTAAAAAAGAAAAACTCTGAAGAAAATTAATTAACTTCGCCGTCAAATTCAGGAGTTATGAGTACAAAAATGAACATTCTGATTATTGACGACGAAGTACAGATTCGTAAATTGCTGGAAATCACGCTCAACAGCTACGATTACAATACCATGTCAGCTTCCACAGCTAAAGAAGGTATTTCGTTTTCAGTAGTTCATCCACCCGATTTAATAATTCTTGACTTAGGCTTACCCGACGATGACGGTCAGAACGTGCTGAAAAAGCTTCGTGAGTGGTATCTTGGCGCCATTATCATTCTTTCTGTTCGAAGCTCAGAAGAAGATATTGTGAAAGCGCTGGATAATGGTGCAAATGATTACCTGACCAAACCATTCCGAACAGGTGAGTTGCTGGCTCGAATTCGGATGGCACTCCGTCAAACACAAAACCTGAACACTGTTCAGAAACTTGAATTTGACAATCTAAGTATTGACCTGACTGCCAGAACAGTGACTATTGATAATGAACCATTAAAACTTACTGCAACAGAATATTCATTACTTACTTTACTCGCCAAAAACGACGGAAAAGTACTTACCCACCAGTACATTCTTAAACAAATCTGGGGACCAGGCTACACCCAGCAATCACAATATCTACGTGTTTTTGTTGGTCAATTGCGAAAAAAAATAGAGCCGAATCCCAACAGTCCAAAATTCATTCTTACCGAATCGGGTATTGGTTATCGTTTCTGCACGAAAGTAGAAGAATAAACAAAACCAACTACTTCTCTAAACAAAAAGGCATTTTTACAAATGCCTTTTTGTTTAATATCGCAGAATAAGGATTCAATTTTATTGACCCATAGTGAAGTTTTACAGTTTCATGCCTCTTACATTCAACTTTTTGATTATTGTTTGTGAAGATGATGCTGAGAAGAATTTCCATTTTAAATCAGATGGAACAGTTCCTGTTATTGATACTGTAGATGTTGTTGAAGACATGTTCATTTTAAAGTTTACTTCATTCCAACCTTTCTTTAGATTCAGATCATAAGATTCAGTCGTAGTCCCTGAACTGAATGAACCTTTTAATGTTACATTTCTGTCTGAATACATAAACAAAGCTAAACTACCATTTATTTCAGTGATAGAACCACTAAACGATGTTAAATTTGTTTTAATAAGATAACCGGCGAGATTTGCATTTTTATAAGCCCCAAGAACTCCACCCATTCCTATTTGTGCAGATTTATCGCTTACAGATATTCCGGACTGCGCATTTGCGAGTGTTGACAAACTTGGAACAGATAAAGTCATGCTAAATTTTCCGGAACTTTCGGGAGTGCAACTTCCTAATACTGTTTCTGAGCTACTTTGAAGGTCAATATATTTTACGACATTGAAGGAGGTAGAAGAATAGCTGTCAATTGTACCATGTAATGTTCCATCTAAGGTTACATCCGCATTTTCACAACCAACTAACACTAAAGATAAAAAAATAATTAGACAAAATGTTTTTAAAATTTTCATAATAAATTATTTAATTTCCTACTCTTTTGGCTTTTCGGATTCGCCCCGTTTTTTATCACTTGGTTTCTGGACTCCAACTAAAAATTTATTATCTTTAAAATTTTTAATTTTACAAAAATAAATAATTTGTTTAAATTGTAAATGAATTTTCACCGGATTAAATAGTTAAAGATCTACAAAGTAAATTTCTTGTCTGATTATCAAACAGTTAATGATTTTAAGTAGAAGTACAGGAAAATGATATAAACCAAGTGTAAAATTACTCATTTGTTGTTAGTATTTTCTTCAAAAAGCATTTCAAGAGAGTATGTATTCTCATGTAGAATTTCAGTCTAAAATTGAAGTAATGACTTAAAATGCTTACCTTTGCTATTATAAATAAAATAATAACAAAGTAATAAAACAATGATTAAAAAAGGTGATACAGTGCGTTTTCTGAACGCAGTGGGCGGTGGTGTGGTTGTACGCGTTGATGAAACAAAGAAAATGCTCTATGTGGAAGATGCAGATGGTTTTGAGATACCGGTTTTTGAACGTGAATGTGTTATGGTGGGTGTGGTAAATGAAAAAACAAACTTTCCGGTAAAAGATTTCAAAACAAATTCAATTATTCCTCCGGTAGTTAACCAATCAATCAGTCAACCAATCAGCCAAATAACAACAACTCCCGAACCTGTCCTGGAAACTCCCGAAGGCGAAAACCTGAAAGTTTTATTAGCTTTCTTTCCTACTGATATCAAACAGTTGCAAACTACTTCGTACGAGTGTTATCTGGTGAATGACAGTAATTACTTTCTGTTTTATAACGTTATAATTGGTGAGAATGATAACCTCAGAAGTGCAGCCAACGGACTGATTGAACCAAACATGCAGGAATTGTTGGCTGAAATTTTAAAAGAACAATTGAGTTCATGGGAACGGATTCGTGTGCAACTGATTCCCTTTAAACAAGGGAAAAAGTATAGTCCTCAGGATGTTATAGATACCAGTTTGAAAATCAATGCCGTAAAATTCTATAAACTTCATAGTTTTGTGGAAAATGATTATTTCGACGAGCCGGCTATGATGATTGGTATTTGTTCGGAAAAAGAAACGGAAGCAGAAATTCAGAAATTAGCTGACATTTCGCCGGAAGAAATCAAACAAGCCATGTTTTCGAAGGAAGAAAGCGGTCGTCCACGCATTATTAAACGCCCTCAGATAGCCGAAACCATTGAAATAGACTTACATATCAATGAATTGCTCGACACAACTGCCGGACTTTCGAACGCAGCCATGCTTCAATGCCAGTTAGATAAATTTCATGAAGTACTCACCGAGAATAAAAACCGTAAAGGACAAAAAATTGTATTTATTCACGGTAAAGGTGAAGGTGTAT
>CAIQOG010000658.1 GCA_903873355.1 uncultured Bacteroidales bacterium | reverse complement strand
ATTTCTTTGTGCTCCATCGCCAATTATGGTTTTAGTCCCAATATTTGTAATCATGTATTTTACGCTCCACAAATTTGTCACAAGACTATCTTTAAAATGAAAATTTGCTTTCAAACCATCTATTGTTGGAAGTTTCGTTAATTGAGTCGCATCTATACGTTTAATATCTAGCTCGATTCTCTCAGGTTTAATCCATCTATCATATGCAAAAAAACCAGCAAGAATTAATCCTACAATGACACTTATAACTGTAATTATTTGATAAAATTTTTTCATTGAACGTATTATGTTTTTATTTCATTTTTCCCCCTCCACTATCTTAATCTCCTCTTCAGACAACCCATACAGCTGATAAACCAACTGATCTATTTCGGATTCGAAGGCGGTGGTATCGGAATTGATATTTAATTTCTTCTCATTAAGTATTCTATCTACAAGTATTTCATGTTCCTTTAATTGTTGGGATGTTGGAACAATGATAGGAATTAAACGACCGTCATTAATTTGAAGAGTATGTGTAGAAGTGATGAAATTCTTTACATAATAAGTCATCAATCTTGAATTTAGAATTGAAACAATATATTTATCTGATACTAAAGGGTTAGTGCTATGTAATTTTACAATATTTTTTGAATAAACACCTTCCTCAACAAAAAATGATTTAATTCTGTCAGAAAAGTAATCTACCCAACCAAATCCTGTAACACTAAAATATTTTGAACCTTGCCATCTAGAATTGGTCTTTTCTCCGATTTTCAATTCTTCAACATATTCACGATTCCAATTTATACACTCTGTATAAGGCACAAACCATTTATAACCTTCAGTATTTCCTCTATTATAAAACACCCATAAATCGGATTCACCCCCTTCTTTTTGTTCTGATTCTGTAAGTTCGTTGTATAATTTAATTTCATTTCTAAATACTGTTTTATATTGATAGAACTTACCAAAAACACTTGGATTCATTTTCTTTGATTTATATTGTTCTGCTAAAGTATATAGGTAGTCTAAGTTGTTCGATTCAAACTTTTCGTTTAATAACTCACTCAGGATACTTACAAATTTAGCATCAATTATATCCTTTTGCTCCGCTGAATCAACTATACAACCAACATATTTGCTATTATTCCCCGTTACCAAACCTTGTTCTCCCTCTGTAATTAACCCTAAGAAAGTATAATCTTGTGGCACTATTTTTTTGTTATAAGACCCTATTTGATCTGTTTTGTCTTTTCCAATAAGTAAATTTAAATATTTATCTGAAACAGGTTTCAATGGAGAATTTATTTTATTATTTAGCGAAATATTAATTTCAGTTGGTATGTAAAACCTACAAAGCATATTATTTGCCAATAATTCCTTCTTAATTAAATATGAATTGTAATTGATATAATCGTTTGGAGAACTAACAAATGTTACATTGTCTTCATTCTTCGGGGTTTTAGATAATAGACTTATCATTGTTTCGACATAGGCGTCCTCAAAACAATAACCTGAATATGTGAATTTTAACTGGGAATAATTTAATAATTTTTGCCTATAACTTGTTCTGGTTGAAAGTGTAAAGTATGTATTAGGTGTTATCAGTGACAGAAAACCATTAGGATTTAATATTGATAAACCTTCATGTGTAAAGTACACATATAAATCATCTGCTGCTTGATATTTGTTTTTTAGAAATTCTCTCTGACTGGTTACTAAATCTCTATTGTAGATGTAAGGTGGATTCCCAATCACTACATCAAATCCAATAAAATCACCATCGTCATTCAACACTTCAGGAAACTCAAATCTCCATTCAAATGATTTATCAAAAATGATATTATTCTTTCTATCATCAATGACCTTTTCAAGTTCTTCCAATACCTTTTTAGCTGTTTTCTCTTCCTGAATCTTTTTCTTTTCTAACTCCTTTTCTTTTTTACTGTATGGTTCCGTAGATTCAAAAAGGAAATTACCAGAAAAGCGATTGTAGAAATCGCTTGCCAATTTATTAAGTTTCGTAATGAGTGGATCGGTTCGTTTAATCTATGAACTAAAATCTTGCTTAATTCTGAGTATTAAACTCTCCATTAATCGTTTTTCATCTTTTGTTTTTGCATTTCTGTAATTATCAACGGCTTTACGATATGAATTAATAGTCCAATTACTAGTTTTAAGAAGTGACTTTATATCTGTGTCCAGTGCGTACCGGCTAATCAATGAATTTCCGCATTTGATATTTATATCAATATTCGGCAAGGTTTCCAATTCGCCGGACGTCTGATAATACGCATTTTTCAATAATTCAATCCACAACCGCAGGCGGCATATTTTTACCGAATTAGGGTTTAAATCCACCCCGAAGAGGCAATTTTCAATAATGGTTTGCTTTTCGTGAAACAGCGTTTCCTGCACCCGCTGGCTTTCTTTGCTCAATGGATTGTACTCAAACAAGTGTCCATCTTCGTCGGTAACTATCAGTTCGTCGTTTTCCACTTCCACACAGTATTCTTTCATGCGTTTGCCTTCACGGTCGCTCAGTATGCGGAGTTCGCTTTTAATGGCTATAATCTCGTTAAGTGCCGATACCAGAAAATGTCCCGAACCCACCGCAGGATCGCACAGTTTCAGACTGTTGATAATGGTATTGGCTTCACGGCGGTCTTCTATTTTATCGTACAATTCATGCAAGTCTGCACAATTCCAACCCTTTGTTTCGTTGAATTTTTGCATCACGGCTCTCCGTATGGTTTCACGGCACAT
>CAIQOG010000657.1 GCA_903873355.1 uncultured Bacteroidales bacterium | reverse complement strand
TTTAATTTCCAATGATTCAATTCCCCGCTCGGCTTGCCGCTTGGCTTGCCAAGAATTCTCAATGACGGATTTTAACTGTCAACTGTGAACTTTAAACTACAAACTAATCATAGCTTCTCTCTCAAAGCGGGTGCAAAAGTAGTCGGTTTTATACAAACTACCAAACAATTCAAACTATTTTTTCAAGAAAAATTTGAAATAATTTATAACCCTAAGAAAACAAAGGATTTAGCCCGTTAAATGTTTTTGATAGCGGAGCTAAAAACAAGTTCAATTTGCATTCTTAATTTGTTTTTTAATTCTTCAAAGTCTATTTTCGAACCCAATTCCTTCTGCATGGAGGTAACTCCTTTGTCGACGAAACCGCAAGGATTGATATAATTGAAGTAATTTAAATCGGTATTTACATTGAGAGCAAAACCATGCATAGTCACATAACGGGAACTGCGAACACCGATAGCACAAATTTTTCGGGCTGTGGGCTTTCCTACATCGAGCCAAACTCCGGTAGCCCCATCAAGGCGGGAAGAAGAAATATTATAGAGTGAAAGTGTTTGAATAATGGCTTCTTCTACATTATATATATATTGTTTTAGTCCTAAACCAAAATTAGCCAAATCGAAAATAGGATAACCAACCACCTGTCCGGGACCATGATAGGTAATATCTCCTCCCCTGTTAGTTTTCACGAACTGGGCATCTTTTGCCTGAAGTTGTATGAGATCGAGCAACATATTATGTTCATCTCCGCTTTTTCCAAGTGTATAGACGTGAGGATGTTCACAGAAAATAAGATGATTTTGTGTGAGAATTCCATGCATTTTTTTCTCGATTGTAGCATTGAACAACTTTTCCTGTCTTTGCCATGCATCGTTATATTCGGTAAGACCCCAGTCTGAATAATCTATTTGGTTAATCATTTGGAACGATGCTTTTTATATTTCCTGGCGGATTGAGGCTGATCTTTGACGAAAACCACCGGTCCTGTTTTTGACATAACTCCAATAATTTGTCCTTGTCTACGCAGTGTATAACCCGAAGGATGATTTACTTTAAATCTACGTGGATTTGGCAAACAAGCTGCAATCAAAGCGGCCTGACCTTTGGAGAGTTGCGAGGCATGAATGCCAAAAAACTCCTGTGAAGCTGCTTCCACACCATAAACTCCGTCGCCCATTTCAATTACATTAAGGTACACTTCCATAATCCGTTTTTTCGACCAGGTGAGTTCCATCAATACGGTGAAATAGGCTTCAAGTCCTTTTCGCACGTACGAACGATGTGGAAAGAGGAATACATTTTTGGCTGTCTGCTGAGAAATGGTACTGCCACCACGAATTTTCCGGCCATGCAAGTTGTGTTGAAAAGCTTTAGACATATCTTCAAACGAAAATCCATAATGAGTCAGAAATAAATTATCTTCCGAAGCAACCACAGCCTGAACCATATTCGGGGAAATTTCGTCAATCGATACCCATTTTTTGCTATTTTTAGGCATTTCTCCCTTAAATACAAATTCCACAGAACGCTGTACCATTAACGGAGTAACAAAAACAGGGGTAAACCAATCGATTAATACCCACACAATACTAATTGCAAAAAAGAGTATGATTGAATTTCGGACAATTCGTCCGATACGTGCCACCCCCCACCCCCTAAAGGGGGCTTTATTGTTAGCTTTTTTTTCTTTTAATTTTTTCGCCATTGTAATAATATTCACCTTTAGGGGTTAGGGGTTGATTTTTCAACCAGTTTAAACCTCACTCTCCAGCGTCCATTCTCAAAATCATGGCTGATAATTTCAAATCTGCCAAGCTCGGAAGTATTTTCTACGTGTTGACCAATACAGGCACAGACATCATAATCGCCCACACGGATAACCCGCAGTGTTTCGGAAGCATCAGTTGGAATTTTTGATATATCAGCTATTTTGGCGGCTTCTTCCCTACTCATTAATTCCTCGTAAACCGGCAAATGATTAACGATAACTTCATTCACTTTACGGGTGATTTCAACCAATTGCTCATCTGTAGGTGCTTGTGCGAGCAGGTAATCGCATTTGCTTTTCTTGCGCTCAATATGCGCATTCACGGACCGACCGCAACCAAACATCCGAACCATGGTCTGATTCAGAATATGCTCGCAGGTATGCATCGGTTCGCAATAGTCTTTTTTGGCTTCATTAAGGATAGCTTCCATCAATTTATCGGTTTTGACTGCAAAGATAATCAAACAGATTGAATGATTAAACTTCCGGAATATCTATATGAAAACCTCAATTTCTCAGGCATAAGGGAAGTATAAGGGGACTATAAGGGGACTATAAGGGAAGTATTATGAAAAAATAGGGGTTTTTACAGACACTCTGAGCGACGGGGCCGGTTGTTTTATAATCGCGGGTGTGAGTTTATACTTTTCGGAGGGTTATCTGTTAATTGCGGATATCTTTCTGTTAACCTCGGTTCGTTGTTTTATAGTCGCAGTTCATTGTTTGTTAACCGCGGGTCTTTGTTTTATAGTTGCAGTTCGTTGTTTGTTAACCGCAGTTCGAATATATATAAATGAAGTAGGCTATCTGTTAAATGAAGTATCCTACTTCTGTTTTGGAGTTGATTGTTTTAAAACTATTTTAATATGCAAAGCTGGAGCTTTGCTTTTAGCTGAACGAAGTGAAGACACTTCGCTCAACATTGCTTGCAAGACTATATGCTACGAGGAACTGGGTTAAAATGATAAATCAAATTCTTCTGGAATAGGACTATCAATACCTGTTTTATTTAATATTATAAGCGCCAAAACATTATCTAAATCTCTTTTAAAATATATGTTGTATTTTAACGAACCTACTATTTTTTCAATAATATAAGCTTTCAATAACTCTTTTGTATTTTCTATCTGCGTGTCTGATTCGTTAA
>CAIQOG010000656.1 GCA_903873355.1 uncultured Bacteroidales bacterium | reverse complement strand
TTATAGCCTTTAGCATAAAAGCAGCATCAGCCGAACCACCTCCCAAACCTGCTCCAAATGGTATTTGCTTTACTAACGATATATCCACAGGAGGAAACTGATAGCCGGAACGCAGCATATGGTATGCTTTCACTATTAAATTGTCTTCCGGATCGCCATCCAGCATAATTCCTGAAGAGGAAAAACTATAATCGGTACAAGACTCGGAAGGTTCTACTTCCAGCACATCGCACAAGCCAATGGGATAAAAGACTGTTTCAATATTATGATAACCATCGGGGCGTTTTTCAACAATATTGAGCCCCAGATTTATTTTAGCATTGGGAAAAAGAATCATTTATAAGAATTTACAATTTAGCAATTTACAATTTACAATTCTCAAGACTGTTTGACTTACTGATTTTTTGATTTCAAAAGTAATAATTTTTCCTGAATTAAGAATCACGAAAGTTATCAACAAGTGTTGAAAAATTTTAGATGGTCAATTGAAATTAGTTTTGTACTTTTGAAACCCGCAAAATCGTAAATTGTAAATCTGTAAATTGTACATTAAAAAATGGCTGAAAAACGCAACTATCCACGTAAACCTGCAACCCCTGCTCCTATTCAGGCCAATGAATATGGCAAACTACCACCACAAGCTCCCGAACTCGAAGAAGCTGTACTTGGTGCTATCATGATTGAAAAGGATGCTTATTCGCTGATTGGTGACATTCTTAAACCTGATTGTTTCTACAAAGTGGCACATCAAAAAATTTATGAAGCCATCATGCAACTGGCCATGCATCAGGAACCTATTGATATGCATACAGTTACAGAGCAATTACGCAAAAACGGCAGCATTGATGATGTGGGTGGAGCTTATTATATTACGTTGCTCACAGCTAAAGTATCGTCGGCTGCTCACCTGGAATACCATGCCCGTATTATTGTTCAGAAGTTTCTGGCACGCGAACTCATACGTATTTCGAGTGAGATACAAACCAAAGCCTTTGATGACAAATCGGATGTAGATGAATTAATGCAGGAAGCCGAAGGAATGCTTTTCGCAGTATCGCAATCCACGCTGAAAAAAGACGTTACCCAGATAAACCCGGTTATTGAAGAAGCCAGAAACAGAATGATTGCAGCTTCTCAGAAACAAGGTGCCAGTGGTGTTGCTACCGGTTTTCACAGCCTTGATAAAATTACATCAGGTTGGCAAAAATCCGACTTAATTATTATTGCAGCCCGTCCTGCTATGGGAAAAACAGCCTTCGTACTATCGATGGCAAAAAACATGGGTGTTGATTACAATACACCTGTTGCTATTTTCTCACTCGAAATGTCGAATGTTCAGTTAGTCAACCGTTTACTAATGAATGTGTGTGAACTCGAAGGCGAAAAAATTAAAAATGGTCAACTTGACAAAGATGAATGGAAAAAATTTGATATTGATTTAAATCAACTGTTAGACGCACCTATTTATATTGACGACACACCAAGTTTATCAATTTTTGAACTTCGAAGCAAAGCGCGACGATTGGTAAAAGAACATAATATTCAGTGCTTAATAATTGACTACCTGCAGCTTATGAATGCAAGTGGTATGAGTTTTGGAAGCCGCGAACAGGAAGTGAGTATTATTTCACGCTCGCTGAAAGGATTGGCAAAAGAACTTGATATTCCGATAATCGCACTCTCGCAGTTGAATCGTGGTGTGGAAGGACGTTCCGGGCTTGAAGGTAAACGTCCGCAATTGTCAGACCTTCGTGAATCGGGTGCTATTGAGCAGGATGCCGATATGGTCTGCTTTATTCACCGTCCTGAATACTACCATCTTACGGAAGACACACAGGGTAATTCACTGATTGGTATTGCTGAAATAATTGTGGCAAAACACCGAAACGGTGCTACCGGCGACGTACAATTGAAGTTCAAAGGCACCTATGCTAAATTCCTCAATAAAGATGATTTCGATAAAGACGATAATCCTTTTGCATCAAGCGGTTATCAGGTTATTTCATCAAAAATGAACGACAGTGAAGCTTCATTTTATGGAGTCGGCGATATAAAAACTTCTCCCAATCCTTTTAGTGGTGGTAGTAAAGATGAAGTTCCGTTTTAAAATTACCTGAAAAAACGCTGAGTTAATCGCAAAGAAAAACCGCAAAGTATGAATTAATCTTCAAACTCTGCGGGTTTTCTTTAATATGCAGTTTATTTATCAGGGGAATGTCGGCAAATTGGAATAATCTCTTGCATAGCGCAAATGCTGGTCGATATAATTCTCATCATAGGACACTTTCACATCAGTAATTTTACCCGAATTATCTTTCACCAATGTGTAAACAGGGTTTACAAAACCCCGATATGGAGCGAGATTCAGCTTTTTATATCTGTCAAGTACTTCAGCATGAAGGGTATGATTAACCTGCACACCATAGCTTTCAACGAGTTTCTTTCCGCCTTCAAAATCGCCGGTTGATTTAATGCGTTGGATTTCGGCAAGTAACTGTCCGAATAATATCCGCACTTTCTGAAAATCATTTATTACGACAAACGTTTCTCCACCGCGTATTACTATTTCCACAGCTTTTTCGGTTTTGGCACGTTCGTATACCCACGAAGCAATCAACTGGCGGTTACGCATATGAGCTTCTTCAATGTTTTTTCCGGGTTGTATACGGGTAAGCTGAGTCATTAATCCGTTCATCATAAACTGATAATATTCGGCCTTGAATGCCTCTTTATCGGGCAGTAAACCAAGTTCTACCACTTTCGGGTCGGCCATATAATACAAACCAAACAAGTCGGCACGGGCTTCTTCAATCGTCGATCCATAAGCTTTAAGTGCATCAGGGTCAATTCCCGGCAATAACTTACCCGAACCATGTCCCAGACATTCGTGGAGGTCGGTATGCAGGTTATTGGTCATCGAAGCAAAGTCTTTGGCACGTTTGCGCTCCACGTCGCTCCACATAAATTCTTCGGCAAAACCATTCCCCAGTGATGCCTGATCGTATGCTTCGGTAATATTCTCGATGGTTACAGATTTTGAACCGTATTCATGACGAATCCAGTTAGAATTAGGCAGATTGATACCAATTGGTGTGGCGGGATAACAATCGCCTGCCAGAATAGCTGCAGTAATAACCTTAGCCGAAACTCCTTTTACCTTTTCCTTTTTAAATTTCGTATCAATAGGCGAATGATCTTCGAACCACTGCGCATTGGCGCTGATTATTTCGGTGCGTTTGGTAGCTTCGATATTCTTGAAATTCACCATCGATTCCCAACTGGCTTTCATTCCCAACGGGTCGCCATACGATTCGGTAAAACCATTTACAAAATCAACCAGCGAGGTCACATCCTTCACCCATTTAATGGAATATTCGTCGTAGGTTTTCAGACTTCCGGTTTTATAAAACTCAATCAGTGAATTAATTACCTCTTTCTGCTTATCATTTTCGGCTACTGCTGCTGCTTTTTCAAGCCAACCTACTATTTTCACGATAGCCTGCGTGTACAAACCGCCCACCTTATAGGTTTTTTCGACCAACACGCTGTTTTCCTTCACCAATTTGCTGTTCAAACCATATGACACTGGTGTTGTATCATTCGGATTCTTCATCTTGCCGTAAAATGCTTCCACTTCGGCCTGTGTAACATCATCGCCATAATAATTATTCGCTGAAGTCTTGATTAAATCAACTCCTGCAGCCTGATTGGTACGCTTGGGATATACAGCAGGGTCAAAAATTACGGGTTTAAGCTCTGCAATTAAATCTTCAACCGATTGTCCGGGTTTCAAAACAGCTGTAAATTGTTTTTTATCAATGGATTTGATTGCTTCCTCAAAAAACTTTTCTGAGAATTCAGGAATAAACTTGTCTTCGGAATAATGGTGGTGAATACCGGTCCCCATCCATACACGTTTCAGATACGTGGTCAGATGCTCAAATTCAGGTGATTTTCGGTCGCCTTTATAATTTACGTAGATAACCTCCAACGTGCGACGAATGCACAGATTATATTTATTGTTCTGGTCGTATAATATATCATGACCTTCCAGAGCGGCTTCGGTCAGGTAGTAAACCAGCTCCTTTTGTTTCAAACTCAGTTTCTCAAAATCGGGAACACGATAACGCAGAATTTCAATATCGGCAAATTTATCTACTGAATATTTAAAATCTTCAATTTTCGGTGTGGCTGATTTTTCAGCGCCACAGGCCATCAACATACCTGTCATAGCAATTATTATTAGTTTTTTCATAAATACGAATTGAACAAATTTAGAACGAATTATATGAATTATTGTTTACCG
>CAIQOG010000655.1 GCA_903873355.1 uncultured Bacteroidales bacterium | reverse complement strand
AGGAACGCTTCACTGGGTTTCAGCTACAAACTGTCTTGATGCCGAAGTACGCTTGTACGACCGCTTATTCAGCGTTGAAAATCCTTCGGCTGACGAGCGCGATTTCCGCGACCTGCTGAATCCTGACTCACTGAAAGTATTGACGAATTGTAAGGTGGAAACTTCATTGAAAACTGCCAAACCACTCGATCATTTCCAGTTCCAGCGCATCGGTTATTTCAATGTTGATTTGGACTCTACACCCGATAAGCTGGTTTTCAACCGCACCGTTTCCCTGAAAGACAGCTGGGCAAAGGAACAGGGGAGATAATTCTTCAATTTTCAATTGCTCAATTTCCAATTATTAAAAAAGCCATTACAGAAATTTCTGTAATGGCTTTATATTTATTTCATAGCTGCTTCCAACCGATTCGTCAAATCTACAAATGTTGCGACATCTAAGCGTTCCGGACGTAAATCGAATAATGGATCGGCAAAAAGAGATTCATTTATTATTCCAAGTGGTTTCAGCGAATTTCGAAGGGTTTTACGACGCTGATTGAAAGCAGTTTTCACAACGGTTTTAAAAAGTTGTTCGTTGCACTCAATCTTCGAAACATCGTTTCGGGTAAAGCGAATTACTGCCGATTTCACTTTAGGTGGCGGGTCGAATACATGCTCATGAACCGTGAAAAGGTATTCAATTTTGAAGTATGCCTGCATCAAAACGCTCAGAATTCCATAGGTTTTACTTCCAGGAGGTGCTGCAATACGTTCGGCCACTTCTTTTTGAATCATTCCGGCACAGCACGGAATCAAATCTTTGTTTTCCAATACTTTAAAAAATATCTGACTGGAAATGTTGTATGGGAAGTTACCAATAACATAAAATTTTTCGGTAAAAAGCGACTTCAAATCCATTTTCAGAAAATCACCTTCAATAACTTTCAAACCGGGATAATGTTCATGTAAATATGCCACCGATTCGGTATCAACTTCAACTGCGGTTAGTTTAATGTCTTTATTTTCAAGCAGAAATTCGGTCAGCACACCCATTCCAGGACCAATTTCGAGTACCTGAGTTGGCGAAGTGACTTCCAGACTCTCGGCTATGCGGCGGGCAATTTCTTTGTCGCGTAGAAAATGTTGTCCTAAATGTTTTTTGGCTCTGACTTGTGACATGATTTATGAAAATTTGTGGAATTCTGTAATGATATAAAATTGTATCCTAATAAACTGTATCTTTGCAATATAAACAGACTGATTACGTTAATTCAATTGCACAAAGGTAACAAAAAAGTGCGACCATTACTAACAATCCGAACCAAAGATCCTGCAAGAACCCAATGAGGAAGGTTTTCATATCTACAGGCGAAATCATACGAATTTGTATTGATTTTTTTTATCCTCCATTCCGAAAATACATGCCTTTACAGTTTTTCAGGTATGGAGTTTCCGGTGTGGGAAATATGATATTCGACTGGATTTTATACTTCATTGTTTATAATTTTGTATTGAAACACCAAATGGTAAATATTGGTTTTGAGACACTTAGTTCACACATTGCAGCATTGTTGTTTACTTTCCCAATCACTTTATTCACCGGGTTTTTGCTTCAAAAGTATGTTACTTTTTCTACTTCAAAACATAGTGGCAGTACTCAACTGTTCCGTTATTCGCTGGTGGTATTGGCCAACCTGCTTTTGAATTATATTGGTCTGAAAATTCTGGTTGAACTTATTGGTTTGTTCCCTACGCCATCAAAAATGATCATTACAATTTTCACTACCATGTTCAGCTATTTTTCACAGAAGAAATTTACATTCAGACCTCAAACACCTCAATAAAAAAGATAAAAATTCACTCATGAACCATCATAACAACTTAAAATCAACTTCAAACAAATCAGTATTCAGAATTTTGGGATTATTCTTTTTAGTTGCCTCTTATTCCTTTCTTGCTTACAAACTTATAACTTATAAACAATATCACGAGCTGGTGGCTGAATTAAGTCAGTTTACTGTTAGCCGGTATAGCTGGTTAGTAGTGGTTTTTCTGTTGTTGCCCATAAACTGGCTGATTGAATCCCTGAAGTGGAAACTGATGACAGTTCATGTACAGACAATTAGTTTGAAAACCTCAGTCAAATCGGTTTTGGCAGGAATTACTACCGGTTTTTTCACTCCAAACCGTGTCGGTGATCTGGTTGGAAGGGTTATGTATCTTGATACTGAAAACCGAAAATCGGGCGTTACACTCAGCTTGTTGAGTAGTCTGACACAAAACATGGTCATGACTTTATGCGGATTACCTGCATGCATTCTGTTTTTTGCAACGACTAAAACCAATAATTCTGCCACGATTTACTACCCGCTTTATGTGCTTATTTGTCTGATTTTAATTGGATTAATCTATTTCTTTCTTCCACAAATCAGTTCGCTATTCAACAAAAGCAGATTTTCAGACAGGATTAAGGAATTTACAGATTGTCTTTCAAATTACTCGCCGAAGGAATTGTTGCAAATAATTTCAGTTGCACTGTTCAGGTATATGGTTTTTTGCGTTCAGTTTTATTTTATGCTAAAGTTTTTCGGGATTGAACTGAGTGTATTACAGGCTCTTATCGCCATTCCAACCAGTTATCTTTTTGTGACATTTACACCATCGTTCGCCTTCTCCGATGCTGCTGTACGAAGTTCAATTGCCGTTTTGGTAATTGGAGTTTTCAGCCCGAAAGTAATCGGAATAGCATTGGCAGGAATGTGTATCTGGCTGATTAATTTTGTGATGCCAATGTTGGTTGGGTCGGTGCTGATAGTGAGGAAAAGATAAATTTTTATTTATTTGCCAGATTCCATACCAGTGCCAACACAAACTGTACCCGTTTTTTGAGTTCAGGATAGCAGATTTTATCAGGCGTGTCGGTAATTTGATGGTAATCATCATGAAAACCGCTAAAAAGCCAAATGGAAGGTATTCCTTTTTTCATAAACGGATAATGATCAGAACGTGTTATCAAACTATACGGAACAATACTTTCGGCTTCCTTTTCATACCGCTCATCAAGGATTAATTGAGTATATTTTTCATTCAGATTATTCAGATACAAATCATTAAACACTTGATTTGTAGTGTCTTTATAAATACAATAAATGTAATTATTCAGACTTTTCGAAACCAAATGAGTACTGTCTATCCGCCCGATCATATCAAAATTTACATTGCAATAAGTTTTTGAAATGGGTATAACGGGGTTATTTACATAATAATCAGAACCTACAAGCTTTTTTTCTTCTGCATCGGTTGAAACAAAAACGATTGTTCGCTTTGAGCGGATTCCTTGTTTTGCTGCCTCACTTAAAATACGGCTGACTTCAATCAGGGCAGAAATACCGCTTCCGTTATCGTCGGCACCATAGAGGATTCCATCTTCACTACGTCCCATGTGATCATGGTGAGCAGTAATCACCAAATGACTTTCTCTTGAGTTTCTTCCCTGAAGAATTCCTATAATATTTTGAGCTGCAAAATTGCTTTCAGAAACATTATTCAGATTGTTCGAGATTTTTTCATCAATCAGAGGTGGAGCAGAATGCAACGGTTTTAGAGGAATTGATATAATCTGTGTGTAAGATGATCCGAACGGAGCTTTCAAACCGATTGAGCGGAACTTGGTGGAAATGTAGTTTGATGTCAGTAAACCTTTATCAGTATGCGTTCTACGACCACCAAACAGCTCACTTGCAAGTGTATATTCATATTTTCTAAGCGAATCTTCAGAAACACGATTAATAAGACTGAGGCAGATTTTATTTTGACTATGTGCTGATAGAGTTAAAATCAGAATGAAAAAACAAAGCATTTTTTTAAGCATAAAAACGAAATGGATTAAGATTCGGGAAGTATAGCATGTTTCGAATTATATATCTGAATTATCATTTCTTTAAGTTTGGTCGGATCAATTGGTTTTGTTATAAATTCGTTCATGCCGGCATTCAGACAGTTCTCCTTTTCTTCCTTCAAAACTCCGGCGGTTAATGCAATTATCGGAGTTTGTTGTCCTTCTGTTTCTTGTTTTCTGATTTGAATAGTTGCTTCCAATCCACTCATTTCGGGCATTTGCAAATCCATTAGTATCATATCGGGTTTTTCTTTCAACCAGTACCTTACTGCTTCCTTGCCATTTCTGGCTTCTGTAATCTTAGCATTAGAAAAAATCTCTGAAACAATTGCTTTAGCCAGCACCATATTGAATAAATTATCCTCAGCAATAAGAACCGATACTGGCTCTAAAAACAGTTGATTATCTGGCTGTTGACTAGCGCTTGACGCATTATTGCTATTCTTTCTGGTGGGATTAGTGATACCGCACAAGCAACTGTATAACTCATCTGATTTAACAGGTTTACTAAGTTTGTACATGATACCAAGATCTTCGCAATCTTTGCAAATATCCAGATGTTCATAGGTGGAAAACAGCATGATGATTTTCAACGTTGAAGAATCTGAATTTTGTTGAATTTGTTTGATTGTTTCAAGTCCATCAAGTTCGGGCAACTCGTAATCGCAAAGAATTACATCAATTGGTTTTAAAGAATTGATCGTTTCGACAGCTATTTGTCCATTTTCGCAACTCACGGATTCTATCCCCCAATTTGAAAGTATCTGCTCAAGAATCATCCGGACATTCTTATTGTCATCAATTATGAGACAGCGTTTTATCGACTTTAAAGCTGAAATATCAGGTGTTTGGCCCTGTTTGGTTTTGGTACTGATTTCAAACGTGAAAACAGTTCCCTCGCCAGGAATGCTGTTCAGACTAATTGTACTATCCATTTTCTTTGCGAGCATTTCTGAGATAACCAGTCCGAGTCCAGTACCACCGAATTTACGCGTGGTAGAGCTATCGGCCTGACTGAAAGATTTAAATAGTTTTACCTGATCCTCAATTTTAATACCTATACCTGTGTCGTGAACAGAGAATTTAATTTTTCCGGAACTTTTGGTCAACTCTTCATATCTAACTTCTAACCCGACTTCACCTTTTGAAGTAAATTTCACAGCATTGCTAAGTAAATTGGTAAGAATCTGTTTCAGTCGAACCGGATCAACATCTGCAAATCGAGGTAGTTTTGAGTCTATATCCAATAGTATTTCGAGATTTTTTTGCGATGCTGACAATTTGACTATATCAATGCTTTGATTTAATATTTCAATCAAATCTGTCGTGATTATCTCTAATTCCATCATACCTGCCTCAATTTTCGAAAAATCAAGTATGTCGTTGATAATACTCAACAGGTTATGACCGGAAGTGTTGGCATTTTTCACATACTGCTCCTGCAAGGGTGCAAGTGGAGTTTTTTTAAGTAAGTCGGTAAATCCAATCACACTGTTTAACGGAGTTCGAATCTCATGACTCATATTTGCCAAAAACTCCGATTTTGCTTTGTTAGCTTTATTTGCAGCATCAACGGCTATAATAAGATCCTGCTCAACTTTCTTTTTCTCCGAAATATCAGT
>CAIQOG010000654.1 GCA_903873355.1 uncultured Bacteroidales bacterium | reverse complement strand
ATAATAGATCTAATACAGTGGAACTGATATTATACTGCCGGATTATAAAATTAGAATATAACAAGGGGCAACTGTTGCTTACATCCAACTGAAATTTGATATTCAAGAATTTCTTTAAATCCTTTTTGGTATAGGTAAGAAGATGATATATTCTTCTATCCCCGTCCGAAATAATATCTAATTTCTTTGAGTTATATTCATCTAATGACCAATGATAACTAAATTTTTGATAAGTAGAAAACAATGGATTATCATTGATATATGATCGGGCAACTGAGTCATTAATTATTTTTATCTGTTTCAGGTTTGCCGTATATTTTTTTACAAATTCCTTATCGTAGATATTTGAAAACAAATACTTGGAATCTCTCAGGTAGTTATCCATTAACCTCTTGTGTTTCGTTTGGTAATTTTCAAAGTATGAATTGTATTTCTGTCTACATTGTACATCCGTATTTATCATTTTGATAACTCTAGCTCCTTTGCCGGGTTCATAGATTGGTGATCGTTCAATATACTTCAGGTACTGTAATGTTTCAATCAGTTGAACATATCTAGCACCAAATAAGTCCTGCAAGAAATTAGAATTATATTCAACCACCTCTCGATTAAATGAACGTGTAATAATTATGTGAATGAAATATTGGTATTTCTCCATGAGTTCCTTTTTTCTTGGAACAATCTGATTTAACTTGGTTTGTTTTATATCTGCGGCATGAGTTTTCATGAACACGGGTAAATTATCTTCCTTCGGATTGAATAAATTCAAATGGGTTTCATATAGAAAATCCATTTCTAAATTTTCAAACCTAAAGATTTTATATGTATTCATTTTTAGTTTATTCATTATTCAAATTTGATGTAAGTTGCTGATTGTAGCACATATATATGAATTTCATCATTTATTTGTTGCCGGTTGAGAGATTGCCATTGGGACGATAATTATATCCGCCAACCTGACAAAGATTCAATAGAATCAATTTGTGTAAGTTGACGGAACTTTAGATTAGATGCTAATTATAGTAACTCTCAAAAGTTTCAAATAAATCTGAATATAAAATTGATTCTGAGGTTAACATTGATACATCATTAATATAAAAATAGCCCATACCAAATAATGGAATTTGAAAATTGAGGTTTTCAATAAAGAAATCATGGATTAGCAGTTTAATTTCACCTCTGAAATAAATATACAGTGCAGACTCATCATCGTAGAAAACCGAATAGTAAGACCTTCTATTTATAAATGATAGATACTTATAAGTTAAATGAATTTTTCTTTTAAAATTCGAGTGTAAATTACTTTTTATGGTTATTGTTTTCATATTCAAATTACGATTAACCTGTACATCGTGAGGTTTTAAAGTTAAGTTTTTTATGATTAAAATTATGTAAGTCTCTGACTATAGCCAAAATATACGAAAATATTATTTTAAAAAGAAATTTGGGATAATCTTTTCTCAAATGAGTAACACATCCACCGACCGTATAAAGGTTCGTTAAAACAACTATATACATGTCGGTGGATATTGTGATTAATCTCCTTAAATCTTAATGAGTCAGAAATATTTCGCAATTTGAGTCTTTTTCTAAAATATGTCCTGATTTAAAACATATTTTTGATACCAATAATGGTGAAATCATTACCTCTCCCGACAACGTTGAGGGGATAAAACAAAACCTATGGATATAGGATTTGTTGTTTTCAAACAGAATATCAAACCAATTAATCGATTTATCATATTTAACCATATTAGTATAGTCGTCAAAAACATGAATTGTAAGATTGATCGATTCAACAGGGTCTATAGATCTAATTTCAAATGGAATCATTTCCATTTCAGGGGTAATAACCAATGGATAAATTTCATTGTTGTCTTTGACATATTGCTTTACAATGTCATTTTCAATTTCAACTACAAATGAAGGATCAAATCCATTTGATTCATTTACACCTAATACAATAAATTCTGTTTTAATTTTTGAAGTTTTCATAATTTAATAACGGTTGACCTTTACACCTTAAGGTTTTTAAATTAATTATATTTTATAAGATCGAGTAAGTTTCAGACAATAGGTAAAATATATGGAATGATATTTTCTAAATGAGAAACACATCCACCGACCGTATAAGGGTTCGTTAAAATGACTATATACAAGTCGGTGGTGTTGTAAACAGAAAAGGTTTAGGTTAAAGGAATCAAAGTAATATTAACAATATATTATGGAAACAATTATTCGGGTTGTAAATTTGATTTATCTTTCAAACTTGAATTGAGATCATTCAAAATCCTTTTACCGATTTTGATGTTTTTTTCGTACAGATCTATTCCTACGAACTTAAATCCCATCCGATTAGCCAAGTAACCTGTCGACATCGTCCCTCCAAAAATATCCATGATAACTGTATCATGACTTTTAGGTGCTGTCATTAACAAAGCAACTAATGGTAAGTCATAGGAGAATGTAGCGGTGTGTTCTTCTTCCCCTTCTTCAAATTTAACTCGATGTTTGTTAATTGATGTTGTTATGATGTTAGATATTTCATCATATCCATCAATCTTAGAGAATATTGACGGATCAATTATATTATACATTTGGTCAAAATTATTCTGAATGAAAAAAGATTTTTCCTTACCATTCTGTTCATGACAAGTCGATGAAATTTTCAATTTCTTATCTGAATCCATTTTGATTTTCTCAAAATAATAATCCTTCGATTTTGCAAACCAAAGAATTGATTCCGTACCTGTCATTAAACGTTTTACATTATTTCCGTTCGGTTTGTTCCCCGCTTTCTTCCAGCAGATGTCTTGAACGAAAAATATATCTCTATTTATCATTTCGGCAGTTATTTTTGAAATGATACCAAGGCATTTTCCTCCCTTATAAGTTTCTCCAATATTTAAAAATAATGAACCTGTTGGTTTCAAAGTCTCCATACTTCTAACCAAAATGTCACAAAGTCGTGTAACAAATAAGTCAGGAGTTTTTTCTTGACCAAGTTCATTTGGGTCTTTTCCATATTTTCTTAACTTATAATATGGACTTGATGTAAATATGACATCCGTTTTAAGGTCTGTAGGATACTGAAATGTTTCAGTATTAGCTTGAATAAGTTGATAATTATCAGTTGTCAATGGAATCAAGTCAATAGATGTTTTTGGTACTGACTTTTTCAATCTGTATTCTACAATTTTACGAATTGCAAAATCTTTTTCAAATGAACCCTTCAAGAATTCATTTATTATTTGGGATTCTACAATTTCATCGTTTGTCAACTTATGATCATCAATTAATTTTATACATGAATATGCACGGGCAACTTTTAATTCATTGTTTACAACTTTATTAGACAGCCCCAAGTTGAATTGACGGTTGTTTTCTTCCCACGCAAGAACCTCTTGAACATAATATACGTTATTCCGATCAAACCCCTTTCCAAGTAGGTTTGTAACAGTTGAAATCCGTTGTTCTTTATCTCTATTAGGATTTTTTTTAGTCATCCCAATACGAAGTAAATACTTAACTTCGTTAATCTTTTCAACAGCGGTTTTCTGTTTATTGATTTGATTATTGACAATAAAAACTCCAAGTTCATCCTCGTTGGATGGAACAAACCCTGAGATGATACAACGGACTTTGTTTATTTCTAAACTTTTGAGTGCTTGAATTCTCAAAAATCCATGAACCAATGAGAATTTATTCCCATTACGAACAACTAAAACAGGGGCTTGTTGTTGGTATAATTGAATACTTTCTTTGAGAGTTTCAATCTCACTATCACGATTAGAATAATCATAAATTTTACATGTGATTTCAGGAATTGTTATGTCATTGATGTGAACTGTAATGACATCATTTGTTGTTTTACAAACAAGATTCGTTTGGATTAAACGATCTTCAAGACCATTACTTTTTGGAGTAACTTCATTGATTGGGTTATAGCTAGTGTTGTCTTTGATTAAAGAATCAACAACATTTTCGTTTTTTGGATCGAGGTTACTGTTATTCACCAATTGATCGTTTTCTAACATTAGCATCATAATTTTTTGTTT
>CAIQOG010000653.1 GCA_903873355.1 uncultured Bacteroidales bacterium | reverse complement strand
TACTTCGGTTGAGGATACACCCCGTTCCTATCACCGGAAACTTTATCAGGATATCATTTCTTACCTTAAAGATAAATAAAACCCTGATTTACTAGGAATGAAAAAAAAGGCCATAGTCTGTGTCACCAACGATTTGTCGACTGACCAGCGGGTTCACAAAACCTGCCTGACACTCGAAAAATGCGGTTATTGGGTGGTGGAATATGGACGATTATTGCCTGAAAGTAAAGCACTTCAACGTAATTATTTTATTCTTCGTAAGAAACTCTTCTTTCACAGTGGTCCATTGTTTTATGCAGAATACAACATCCGACTCTTCTTTCATTTACTGTTAGCCGATGTCGATTTAATTTTTGCCAACGATCTCGATACACTGCCTGCTGCTTTTTTGGCTGCTACACTTCGAGGAAAAAGATTGATTTACGACTCTCATGAGTATTACACCGAAACACCTGAACTTGTCAATCGTCCGGCTGTACAAGCCATTTGGAGAAAAATTGAAAATTCCATTTTTCCATATTTGACTGATATTCTCACTGTTAATGCTTCCATCGCTAAACTTTACAGCGATAAATTTCATAAAACAGTTCAGGTGAGTCGCAATATTCCGACGACATTTTCACCCAATCGACTGAAGTCTCGCCAGGAGCTCGACTTGCCGGCTGATAAACGTATTCTGATTCTTCAGGGAACAGGAATTAATGTGCAACGTGGTGCCGAAGAGGCTGTTGAAGCTATGCAATTTATTGAAAATGCGGTATTGCTAATTTGTGGAAGTGGCGACGTGCTGCCCACCCTCAAGAAGATGGTTGAAGAAAAACAGTTGCAAAGCAAAGTGATTTTTAAGGACAAAATGCCCTTTGAAGAATTACGTCAATATACCATAAACAGTGATTTGGGACTTGCCATCGACAAAGATACAAACCTGAATTATCATTTTTCATTGCCCAATAAATTGTTCGATTATATTCATTCAGGCATTCCAACGCTTTCTTCAGGACTGCTGGAATTGCGACAGATTATTGATAAATACGATATTGGCTATTATATTCAAAACCATGAGCCAAAGCATATTGCTGAAGTTATAAATTCCATTTTTGCTGACGAAACGAGATACAATATTGTGAAGAAAAACACTACTAAAGCCAAAAAAGAACTTTGCTGGGAAAATGAAGAAAAAATATTGATGTCAGTTATCAACAAACAATAAATCATGCTCTCCATCCTTATTCCAACATACAACTACAATATCACCCGACTGGCAACAGAATTGCACCGTCAGGCTATGGACTCAGGTATTGATTTTGAGCTGATTGTAATAGAGGATGGCTCTGACAAATTTATTGCTGAAAACAAACTGATCGGTAAACTTGAAAATTGCAAATACATTGCTCTGAAAGAAAATATCGGTCGCTCGGCCATTCGAAACAAGTTGGCAGACGAAGCAAAGTTTGACCATTTGCTGTTTATGGATTGTGATGCAGAGGTTTGCTCAACTGATTTTGTGGCAAAGTACCTGGCATTTTGCAAAGAAGACTGTATCGTGATAGGTGGTACGGCTTACGATTCGAAAGAAAATGATTCAGATTATAGTTTGCGATTAAAATACGGTCGTGTAAGGGAAGCAAGAACGGCTGTTGAACGCGGAAAGAACAATTTTGCTACCTTCAACTTCCTGATTTCCAAAAAGATTTTCAACGAAGTTCGTTTCGACGAGAGCATTCGGGGCTACGGACATGAGGATATGCTTTTTGGTCACGAACTGCATCAGCTGGGTTATGAATTTATTCAGATTGATAATCCACTTATTCACAAAGGACTGGACGATAACCGGACGTTTCTAAAAAAAACAGAAGAAGCCACCCGTAATCTTTACCTATTGTATTGTTCCGGAAAATATCCATTCCTGTCAGATGAATCCATGCTTCTGAAATCATTTCTGAAAATCAACTCTCTGAGATTAAATGGATTATTCGCTCTGAAGTTCAGATTAACAAAAGGAATTCTTCGTTGGATACTTTGTCGTAAATCTCCCTCTTTACTCCTCTACGATTGGTACAAACTGTTGTTTCTTTGCAACACATCACTGACAAAATGACAAACTATCATGACAAAATTGACATAATTTTGCTTTGGCATAATTTCTGAAAGAAAAGTAACCGTAAAAAACAAACAATTTAAAACCGAAAAAATATGAACATTAAACCATTAGCCGATCGCGTGTTGGTAAAACCGGCACCGGCAGAAGAAAGAACAGTGAGCGGAATCATTATTCCGGATTCAGCTAAAGAAAAACCGCTAAAAGCTGAAGTATTAGCCGTAGGAAAAGGAACTAAAGACGAAGAAATGGTTGTTGCCGTAGGCGATACCGTATTGTATGGCAAATATGCCGGAACAGAATTGGAATGGGAAGGTGAAAAATACCTGATCATGCGTCAGTCGGATATTTTGGCAATTATTTAATTAGATTTTAGAACCAAGAGTCAAGAACCAAGATTATGACTTGAAATTGTAAATCGTAAATGTTTAAATCGTAAATTAATAAAGATATGTCTAAAGAAATTTTATTCAATATTGATGCCCGCGATCAACTTAAAAAAGGAGTTGATGAGTTGGCAAATGCAGTGAAAGTAACACTCGGACCAAAAGGTCGTAATGTAATTATCGAGAAAAAATTCGGCGCTCCACACATCACCAAAGACGGTGTAACTGTGGCAAAAGAAATTGAACTGGAAGATTCATTTCAGAATCTGGGTGCTCAGTTGGTGAAGGAAGTTGCTTCGAAAACTGGTGATGATGCCGGTGATGGAACAACAACCGCAACCGTTTTAGCTCAATCTATCGTTAGTGTAGGTATGAAAAACGTGGCTGCCGGTGCCAATCCTATGGATTTGAAACGCGGTATCGACAAGGCGGTTATCGAAGTAGTGAAAAGCATTGCTTCGCAGGCAAAAGTGGTTGGCGACAACTACGATCAGATTGAACAGGTTGCTTCTATTTCGGCCAACAACGATGCAGTTATCGGTAAACTTATTGCTGATGCTATGCGCAAAGTGTCGAAAGACGGCGTAATCACCATCGAAGAAGCTAAAGGTACGGATACAACTATCGAAGTGGTAGAAGGTATGCAATTCGACCGTGGTTATATCTCGGCTTATTTCGTTACCAATACTGAAAAAATGGAAGTGGAAATGGAAAAACCATATATCCTTATCCACGACAAAAAAATATCAAACCTCAAAGAATTGCTTCCGGTTTTGGAACCTGCTGTTCAGTCAGGACGTCCGTTGCTGATTATTGCCGAAGATGTGGATAGTGAAGCGTTGACCACATTGGTTGTAAACCGTTTGCGTGCCAACCTGAAAATCTGTGCCGTAAAAGCTCCCGGCTTTGGCGACCGTCGCAAGGAAATGTTGGAAGACATTGCTATCCTGACCGGCGGTGTGGTTATATCTGAAGAAAAAGGTATCAAACTGGAACAAGCAACACTTGAAATGCTTGGAACTGCTGAAAAAGTGACTGTAAACAAAGACAATACCGTGATTGTGAACGGTGCAGGAGCAAAAGATTCAATACATAGCCGCGTAGGACAAATTAAAGCGCAGATTGCTTCTACAACTTCGGATTACGACCGCGAAAAACTTCAGGAACGTTTGGCTAAGCTGGCCGGTGGTGTGGCAGTTCTTTATGTAGGTGCTGCTTCGGAAGTAGAAATGAAAGAGAAAAAAGATCGTGTAGATGATGCGTTGAGTGCAACCCGAGCTGCTATCGAAGAAGGAATCGTTCCCGGTGGTGGTGTGGCTTATATCCGTGCTATCGAATCATTGAAAAATATCAAAGCAGTAAACGATGACGAGCAAACCGGTATTGAAATTATCAAACGTGCAATTGAAGAACCATTGCGGCAGATAGTTTTCAATGCAGGTAAAGAAGGTGCCGTAGTAGTTCAGAAAGTGCTTGAAGGTAAAGGAGATTTTGGATACAATGCACAAACCGATAAATACGAACACTTCTTCAAAGCCGGTGTGGTTGATCCTGCAAAGGTTTGCCGTGTAGCCCTGGAAAATGCGGCTTCTATTGCGGGTATGTTTCTCACTACCGAATGTGTAATCACCGAAAAGAAAGAAGAACATGCAGCACCACAAATGCCAATGGGTGGCGGAATGGGTGGAATGATGTAAACCAATTGACAGTTGACAATGTATAGTTGACAACTGTCAACTGAAAAAGAACTATCTTCCTGCAGGCGAAACCCTGTGGACTCTATATATAACGAAAACCCTTGCAGCTATTTGGATGCAAGGGTTTTTTAAAACCTGAAAATTTAAAGTTCGCTATTGTTTTTTCAAATTGGCCACCACTTCATCGGCAGTAGAAACCTGTTCCAGAAAGTCCCTGAAATCGGCATAATCTTCAGCCGGATAAGTTCCTTTATTCAGTTCAAAATGACGATTATAAGTGATGATGTTTTCCTTTTTAGTTACCGAAGCAGTGTATTTTCCAAACTTACTTGTAATGTTTTGGTTGGTTGGTATTTCAACAATTTTATATTCATATGGCAGTTGATATACTACTGTATCATTCTCTTGTTCAGAGCGACGAATACACATTTCTGTTTTCCGGTTTCTGACTTTTTCCGGAATAGAAGTCAACTTATTCATGAAATTTAATGGCAGTAACAATATTTCACCTGATAGCTTATGAATGTAATTGGTTATGCTCATATTCAGATTTTCGTTTAGAGAAGGTGTCTTGCTTCTGTTTTCAATAAAGGAAAAGTTGTTGAGTGTAAAGGAAGGTAATTCAATCCCTTGTGTAATATGTTTTTTCTTATCTGCATCATCTACATATAAAATGCGCGACATATCGCCATAAGCTAAGCCGATATATTGCGTTTTTACTGTAGCTTCGCCTGATGTTTCATCTTTCAGTAAAATCTTTGATGTCCGGTTGGTACAATTTTCAGTAGCAGGATAAATGCGCGTATGAACTAATCTGCTATTTTCTCCATCAATTATTAAAACGTTACGATCGTCCGTAAAATCGCTATTAAAACAGCATGGAAGTCTTTGACTGGTACATTCGAGCCAGATAGTATCCTTCTCAACAGGGACACAAACAAATGCATGATTGAACTGACTGGATGGAAAACTTTCATCAATATCGTCGGCTTCCGAACCAGCCTTTACTAAAGTATAAAATGATTTGACACCAACTGCGTTCAAAAGTGCATGGGTATAATTAGAAAGAGCTTTACAATCACCATATGAGTTTTTATCAACTGTCGATGCATCGAAAGGTTGCCAACCACCAATGCCAATAGCAATATTTACGTAACGGGTTTTTTGTTGCATAAATTCATAAATTACTTTCACCTTTTCGATATCAGTTTTACAATTAGTTGTTAGTTCTTTTACCTTGGCAATAGTTGCATCCGGCAATTTGTCTTTATCGGTAATGAGCGTTGTAGCCCACATTCCCAATTGTTTCCAACTTTCAGCTGAGCCTTTGGTTTCTCCTAACATAAAGTTATTTGGAGCAACTCGTACCAATGGGAAATCGGGTGTCTTAATAGATGAAAGTGGTTCGTCTACTCTTGCTTTCAAATTATTTAAAGACCAACTATAAATTTCTTTACCATCTACAGTTGATTTAACTACTGGTTTTGACAAATTATATTCTTTATACCTGAAATTATAGCCGGGTGGAACTTTTAGTGTGTAGGATGAGATTTCGAAAGATGTGTTTTCAGGAGAATGACTCCAAGACGGTAGAAACAATGATTGTTTCATTTCCATCTGATAAGTGTATTCTACTGTAAAAGGATAGTTTGCATATTCTGGATCAATCATTTTTACCCTGTTGTCCTGATAAAGCGAAAATCCGTCTCTATAGCAGAAATCTTTTACATCGTCTGAAAAATATGATTTTATTTGCTTCCCTGATTCATCAAAGAGTTTTCCTTTAATCCAGATGATTTTATTCATAGGGCTATACATTTCCCTGAAAAAACTGTCGTAGTGACCATTTTTATTGAGAATAGTCCGAACTTCGGTTATTGTAACTACAACCAGTTTTTCAGATTTAATTTCAACTTCCATCTGATTCAGACGCATTACTGTATGCACATTTTCTTTCAGTGCTTGTGGAATATCTTTAATAGCATATTTGAGGTCTTTAGCCTGCAATAAAGCAAAGAGCAGGATGAAAGACACAATCAATAATGATTTCTTTTTCATACGTTCATTTTTATTTTTTAGTTATTGCAAGGGACTCGCAATGAATATGGTCTTTTGGTTTAAATCTCTATTATTGCACATGTTATATATCTAAACATGTTTGAATATTAACATTTCGGACTGTTTTTTCACCAGTTCATCAAAAAAAGTTTTTAAATCAAGATATTCAGGTTGATAAAATACGGGTTTGTTAATAGAGAACTTAAATAAAACCTGAACTTTATTTTCATTCACAGTAGACAGCATTTGAAAACTCGCAGCGTTTTGGGGTAAGGCCATCTTAATGTTTTTTGGTAGTTGTTCTATAGTATAACCATCTGGAATTTCTAAAAAGAAGATCTGGGTATTTTCACGCGCAGTGGTAAAATCAACCGGATAAACACGATCCTCGGCTTTAAGAGGATTTTCGGTATATTTGTCAAACAT
>CAIQOG010000652.1 GCA_903873355.1 uncultured Bacteroidales bacterium | reverse complement strand
CTTTATATTGAACAAATTAAACCACAGTTATGACATCGAAAGATGATAATAAATCATTGCTCGAAGAATATACAGAGCTAACCAGAAACAGTTTGGTGAAGGTTCAATTTTCATGCGGAGGTAACTCAACGGGTATTGATGAACCTGAACCCATTCCGATTGTTCCGGAATCATATACCCCTGAAGCAACCATTACCTACGATATGGCTAACGAGGAAGATGTGGAGTCAATTGTAACGCTGCTTAAAACCAACAACCTGCCTGTCAGGGATCTTGGTGTGGGACAACGGGTATTTATTGTGGCCCGTTCCGATGATAAAACAGTTGGCTGTGTTGCTGTAGAAATGTATGGAACAAATGGTTTGCTGCGTTCATTGGCGGTAAACAATGATTTTCGGGGAAAGGGTATCGGACAAAAACTGGTGGCTGAAGCTGAAAGCTGGAGCCGTGGGAATGGACTAAAAGATCTTTACCTGCTCACTACAACTGCCGCCGGGTTTTTCCCAAAAATTGGCTGGCTGAATACCGACAGAAAAGCTGTTCCGGAAAGTATTGCAGCTTCCAGTGAATTTGCTTCCGTTTGTCCTACGACGGCTGTATGTTTGTCAAAAAATATCAACTAATCGAATATGAAAACAAGACTCAAATTTCTCGACCGTTTCCTTACTCTCTGGATATTTCTGGCCATGTTTATTGGCGTAGTTTCGGGCTGGCTTTTTCCTTCCGTTGCCGGATTTTGGAACAGTATGTCGTCAGGAACAACCAATATCCCTATTGCTATTGGTTTAATCGTCATGATGTATCCACCCCTGGCAAAAGTCAAATACGAAGAGCTTGGCGAAGTGTTTCGCAATACAAAAATACTCACCTTGTCTCTGGTTCAAAACTGGATTGTAGGACCGGTATTGATGTTTGCACTGGCCATTTTGCTGTTTAAATTCTTTCCGGGAGAGAATAACGCCAATTTACCCTATGTCTATGGAATTATCATGATAGGTTTGGCACGTTGTATTGCCATGGTGATTGTGTGGAACGATTTGGCGAAAGGCGACACGCAATATGCTGCCGGATTGGTGGCATTCAACAGTATTTTTCAGGTGCTTTTCTTTTCGGTGTATGCCTGGTTTTTTATAGCTATTGCTCCGGCCTGGTTTGGTATTCCTACAAGCGATGCCGTTTCGAAAATTACTATTGGACAGATTGCCGAAAGTGTATTTATTTACCTCGGAATCCCGTTTATTGCAGGTTTTCTGACTCGTTTTATTCTTATTCGGGTGAAAAGTAAACAATGGTATCAAAGTAGATTTATTCCTAAAATATCGCCACTTACACTTATTGCGCTACTTTTTACTATCGTGGTAATGTTCTCGCTGAAGGGCGAATACATCGTAAAAATACCAATGGATGTGGTGTTGATAGCTGTCCCGTTACTTATCTACTTTGTGATAATGTTTGTAGGGTCATTCTTTATGAGTAAAAAAGCGGGGGCAACGTACGAACAATCAACGACACTATCATTTACCGCTGCCAGCAATAATTTTGAATT
>CAIQOG010000651.1 GCA_903873355.1 uncultured Bacteroidales bacterium | reverse complement strand
GTAAATGTCTGAAAGCCGGATTGTCCGAAATGCAATGCCACCACATTTTTAGCCCACGAATCTTCGATATCAGCCATCACCAAGCCTTCCCAGGCGTGTGCTTCGTCACGGTACGATGTCCAGTTTTGAATGTCAATCCGCAGATTTTCAATGCCTATTTTTGTTTTGGTCGAAGTTTTGTCGATTTTATAAATGTATGATTGAGTCAGCGACAAATCCAAATGGTTCATCACCGGTGCATCGATGGTGATGGTATTTCCATAAATAGCCAGAATAGTTCGGTTAAACTGAATATCAATTTGTCCTGCTGTCCATGGAGCAGCTGTATCAACACCACCATTATCAACAGCCGTAATCCAGGCAGCCGAAGAAGGATGGTAAACGCAAATTTCATCACCCACAGCAAATCCTGCCGTACTTGCAACCGTAAATTGTCTTGAACCAACCTGAACAAAGGAACTTGTAATGTTTGTTTTTACCGAACCAACTTGTTTCCATGCGGCAGATGTTCCACCACCTGCAACAAAAACTGTTCGTTGTGTCGGGGTATTTCCAACAGCTGTCAGAACAGTTCCGGAAGCATCACTTCCTTCTCCTCGTACAATTACTCCACTGACATTCAGTGCAATGGTGCCATTGATTTGATAATTTCCTTTTTTCAACAGAATTACACCGCGAAAGCCCTTGGCATCGGGCGTTACAGAAGCCGCAGCTTTAATGGCATTGTTAATAGCGGTTGTATTATCAGCTCCGACAATAGGTGTCAACGTTGAAATAATATTAGTAATGGTTGGAAGTGCTTCATTGCTGTTTTTGTAGCCTGCCCAGCTGAAATCGACAACCCGGTTCTGGTTTGCATCAGCAACATATATCAACTTACCATCTGTGCCAAATTTTACGATGGTTGATTGCCACGTAGATAGTCCGAAAGCATTTGCATAAATGAAAATGAATCCAATAAAAGTAAGTAAGAACTTTATTTTTTTAAAGTTTGAACTCATATTCTTAGTTTTTGCTAATGATTAGTTTACAACTTTTAGAGGAATTGCCTGATTGCAAGCGAATTAAATAAACTCCGGATTTTAAATCTGAAATATCGGCAGAATTGTGATAGAAACCACTTTCCTGATTTTTTTCGATGAAAATGGATTTCAGCTTCTGACCATTTAACGAATACGCTGCAATTTCAACATTCAGTTTGTTGGCCAAATAGTACTCAAATAGCAATTTATTGCCACCTGAACTAAGAGCCACTTTGAATTTATTTTCATCCAATGCTGTATTCGAAGCAATTTTTGATGATATATCTTCAGTAATCGAAATATTGTTAATGCGAAGCGTTTCATCTCGCAAATCCTGTGAACTTAACAAGCTTCGATAAATGCCCCACTTTGGACGAATAAATGAATTATCTGCTCTTATAGTCAATATATTGTTATTAGTATAACTCAAAATTGTAGTGCCATCACTTACTTTATTAATTGTAATTGAATAAGTACCACCAACATTATTTACTTTAATACGTTCTGTTGCCTCTACCCATGTGTTTTCGAATAGAGATAGATTAACCGAGGTGAATTTAACGGAACTCAGACTTGAACTTTCATAATAGTTTAGTTCCAATTTATTTGGAGATCCCTTTCGGGCTGTCAATACAAAAAGTGGATCAGATTCATCTCCTCCAACTGCCTTAACCTGATGAATGTGTGTAAAATTTGAAGAGGGTTGAAAACCGGATGGAACTTTAAATCGCCATTTATAAATTACAGTTTCGCCGGAAGTACCTTTTAAATTTGCGGGTGAAGCATCATACGTTTTTATTTCAACTCGTTGCCGGTCGAAATTAATACAACGATCATTATCAGGCGTAACATGTATGTAAAATTCAAAAACGTATTGATTCAAATCGGCATCCCAAACCTCGGCAATATGTCGTCCAAATTCAGGATGCACACATTCCGGATTTTCAACTACATCACCACCATTTGGTGCTAAAACGCTATTAATCAGCTCATACGTATTTCCGGGACCATCTGCATTAAGCATCGCCTGTGAATAGATAAACTGTGAACTAAATAACGAAATAAGAACCAACGATAACTTTAAGATTTTTTCCATTTATTTGATATGTAATAATTTAATAGCTTTTGAAAAAGTCTGATTTTCTGATTTGACAAAATAAATACCACTTGCTAAATCTGAAATATCATAATGTTGATTCTCATTTGAAGTAAGGTTTTTTATCAATTTTCCTGTTGAATCATAAACCTGAATTTCAGTTTTTTGAGACAATGGCATGTTAAAATATACACATAACTCATCTTTAGCCGGATTCGGATAAATCTTAAAATCTCCATTGTTAATCCGTGTTAACTCAGTTGGCACTTGTTTAATAAGTGATAATTTATAGAATTGATTTAGTCCGTAAATATTCGCATCAGTACTGCTGTATTGAAGATAATTCCCTGCTTTGAAATAATAGGAATCAGTAGATCCATAAAATTCAGGGGTATAGGTTTGAGTAGCGCTGACACCATTAATTGTAACCACAATTGTTCCGTTTTTCATTGTGATTGTATAGCTAATCATATCACCAAGCGACAATCCGGTTGCAAGTTTCACTCCGTATTCGGTTTTAGCTGCATCATTCGTTTGAAACCGTGCTTCAACATAACATTTGCCTGCCAGATAACCTGTCCAACGAATTTTAAGGAGTTCGGAGTTTGTTTCGCTTCCATGAATCTGACCAATAATGGTTTGTGGTTTAGCTGTTGCAACCACCATAACTTTGCACTGAGCTGTTAAATAATGTTCAGCAGTATCGGTCATATTCCAGTATGCACCGGTTTTTACCTGTCGAAACTCCACGCGTGGATAACCACTGCCACTGGTTGTTCCACCATTGCTCGGAACTCTGAAAACCAATGAACCATCAACCGTATTTGTATAAAAAAGGCTGTTTGTAAAGCCGTTTCTTAAATCGGGTGGTAACTTCTCTTCAAAAAGATTACTTGTACTTATAGTTTGCAATATCCATGGATCCAAATCAAAATTTGAACCCGGTGGCAATAATGGATCTAAAGCATACAATTGAATGCTTAAAGTCATTAGAAATAATATAGTTAAGACTTTTTTCAATTGTTTTTATTTGACAATTACTTTGTTTGTTATGCTTTTACCTGCATTAGTAACCGAAACGATATAGATACCCGGTATGAGTTGATAATCAACAGCTTGTTTAGTTTCAGTAAAATTCTTTGAAAACAGCTTTTGCCCAACTTCATTAAAAATAGTTAGGTTAGTTTCACCTTTTAGCGAACCATTTAGTGAAATCTGTCCATTGCTATTTATTGAAACCCAAGCAGCGCCATTACCGATTGAATTACTGATTCCGGTTTCTAATGAAGGAGCATGGAATATCAGGGAAAATCGATTGGTGTTATACGTTGACACATTAGAGGAGAATAGATAACTGCTTCCATCACTGAGGTCGGTAATAACAGGATTATTTATATCCAGATAATCCTTCAAAATTATCTGTGTTCCTGAATTAAAATTGTATATCTGTGTAGCTTTAATACTAAATTCCCCAGCTGTAATAGAATTGAATCCAAGCGGGATTTCAGTGTCATACGGAAGAGAATTTAATCCATTGATAGCTACATTTTCGATTCCCACTACAGTATAAATTTCAGCAATTGTCCCTGAGTCGTTAAACATTTTTGGTGTATCGTAGGCATCAAAATTATTCGATGCAGATGGATTGCTATAAATCAATGTTTCATCGGTATTTGATCCGGTTGATACCTGAAGTCGAAGAACATTTTGAGTTTCCAATTTTGTTGAAGACGACTTAAAAACAGGATCATTTACAGTGCTGCCTAAAATATTGGCATTTCCATTATGTGAACGCATGGTGTTGTCAACCGTTAACGAACCTGTAGAGAAACCATTATCTACACGTACCCAAAATGCCTGCATGGGTGGAATGTGATTATTTACCCCTTTTCCGCTATTATTCAGATATTGTTGACCTGTAGAGTTATAGGTGTCAAATACATAATTATTGGCAGCATTTTTGGTTCGTTGCCAGATAGAAGTCAATAGGTTTGATTTTGAAACCTGATCCCAGTCGAGATACGAAACATAAGGGTTACCCACAAGATTAAATCCGGCTTTTGTCTGACCGGTTGTGCGGTAAATATTGATAGTTTGCGAACCGTTATTTAAAGTTCCATTAAAAGTAACCACTCCGTCCGATGCCATTTTAGCAACATAACCTTTCATTACTGAAAGTGGAGTTGATGTGTCAGTAATAGTTGCCCATTGAACAGTACTGCCATGGGCTTCATCGTACCAGTAAAGCGGATACAGTGAACTTGCAGAAAACACATTACTGGTTGCAGCAGAAACAGGACTTGAAATATACCAGTTTCTCCCGGTGGTGAGGTATTGTTGTACAGTAGCAGATTTTGCCTGCAGATTTGTGGTATTGTTATCGACAAAAGTACCTGTTCCGGTTGCATCGCTTTGAATGGTTAATGTACTAACATTCAATGTTTGCCCTGAGTTCTGAGTTAGCTTTCCACCACTTGCAACGTTAATGCTTTTCACTGAAGTTGGTGTATCAATAGTAAGTAATCCACCACTTAGCACTTTTACATCACTCGTTTGTGTTAAAGTCAGCGAAGATGCTGCTGTAGTTCCTGTAACTCTTGTAACAACCTTATTTAGAGTTATATAAAGTTGTGGTGTGTTCGAGGCAGCTTCCTTACTATTAAAATGATCAATCACACCATCGTTTACTAAGTTGTTGAAAATAAGACTTATCAGGTTGTCATTGGCTGTAAACTGACTTTGAATGTAAGACGTAATATCCCATTCGTAATACGCTCCGGCCGCTGTAATTGAAACAGAAGTAATATCAGTTCCTTTCCCCGGACAATTGCCGTAGGTAATACCTGTTTCTGTCCAACTATCCGATGCTTGTGAAACAACAACATTAGATGTCCCAACAGTTCCAGTCTTAGAATTGGAATACAATCTTACTTTAGCAGATGAAATTGAATAAATATTTTGTCCGGTAATATCAAATTGCATATAGATTAATCTATCGCCGGTGGAGTTTGCTCCTTTTTTGATTGCTAGATCAGTTGCAGTACCATAATTTGTGGTAGTATTAGTACCCCAAACATAAGCATCAGCTACTGGATTTAATGTAATTGATACGTTCGTAACCTCTTCTACAGTAAATGACTGTGAAACATTTGTGGCGGTATTGTAGCTGGAACTCCCGCTTTGTGAAGCAGTGATAGTTGTCACTCCGGCACCCACAATATGAACCAAACCACTTACGATTGTTGCAACTGAGGTGTTTGAGCTGGAATATGTTATTGTTAATCCTGAACTTGTTGTTGCTCCCGGGTTAAAATCAACATCAGCAGTACATTTTTTGGCAAGAGAACCAAAAGTTATGGTTTGAGAAAGTTTATTAACCGTCAATGTCTGAGTAACATCTGAAGCCGCATTATAGGTTGAATTACCCGTTTGCGAAGCAGTGATGGTGGAAGTTCCCGCACCCACGATATGAATCTGTCCGCTCACAATAGTCGCCACAGCCGTATTCGAACTTGCCAGTGAAATGCCTAGTCCCGAACTTGCCGTAGCACCAGCACTGAAGTCGGCATCGGTAATAAGTTTAGTCGCCAATGCCCCGAATGTTATTGTTTGACTTAATTTGTTTACAGTCAGAGTTTGAGGAACATCGGTTGCAGCATTGTTATTCGAATCGCCGGCCTGTGAGGCAGTAATTGTAGTTGTCCCTGCGCTAACTATATGAATCTGATTGCTCACAATGGTTGCCACTGCCGTGTTTGAACTGCTGTATGTAACTGTCAAGCCTGAGCCGGCAGTTGCTCCAGGTGCAAAATCTACATCGGATATTAGTTTCGTAGGTAAAGTGCCAAAGGTAATCGTTTGTAATTTTTTATTTACGGTCAGTGTTTGAATTACATTAGATGCCGCATTGTATGTGACATTTCCGGCTTGTGAAGCTGTAATATCTGAAGCTCCTGCTCCAACAATATGAATTTGACCACTCACAATGGTTGCCACTGACGAGTTTGAACTCGAATACGTTACTGTCAGACCTGAACTTGCCGTAGCTCCCGGTGCAAAATCTGTATCTCCATACGTTTTCGTTGGTAATGCATTGAAAGTTATGGTTTGTGGTGCTGTTGCATTATTTACGGTAAATGATTGGGTAACATCCGTTGCGGCATTATATGTTGTATTTCCGGCCTGTGATGCGGTGATAGTTGTAGTTCCAACTCCTATAATGTGAATTTGATTGCTGACAATAGTTGCAACAGCTGTATTTGAACTGGCATAAGTTACTGCCAATGTGGAACTTGCCGTAGCTCCCGGACTGAAATCAGCGTCTGTCGTAATTTTTGAAGCCAAAGTGCCAAATGTGATTGTTTGAGAAAGTTTATTGACTGTTAAAGTTTGTGCAACGCTTGTAGCAGCATTATAAGTAGAACTTCCGGCTTGCAAAGCTGTGATGGTGGAAGTCCCGGCACCAACAATATGAATCTGATTGCTTACTATAGTTGCCACGGCCGGATTTGAACTGGTGTAAGTGACCGTCAACGAAGAACTTGCAGTTGCTCCGGGATTAAAATCAGCATCCGAAATAAGTTTTGTTGCAATTGCTCCAAAAGTAATGGTTTGAGATAATTTATTGACTGTCAATGTTTGAGTAACGTTTGTAGCTGCATTGTAGGTAGGATTCCCAGCCTGTGAAGCAGTGATTGTAGATGTACCTGCACCAACGATATGAATCTGTCCGCTTACGATGGTAGCTACTGCAGTGTTAGAACTCGACAAAGAAACAGTAAGTCCTGAACTTGCTGTTGCACCGGCACTAAAATCGGCATCTGTTACCAGTTTTGTTGGCAAAGATCCAAAAGTTATTGTTTGATTTTGTTTGCTTACTGTCAATGTTTGAGTTGCGCTTGTAGCGGCATTATAGGATGAATTTCCTGCTTGTGAAGCAGTAATTGTAGAAGTTCCGCCACCAACGATATGAATTTGACTGTTTACAATGGTGGCAACTGCAGTATTCGAACTTGTATATGAAACTGTGAGACCCGAAGTTGAATATGCTCCGGGAGCAAAATTGGCATCTCCAGCAGTTTTTGAAGGTAGAGGGTTAAAAATAATATTTTGATCTGTAAGCGTGGGAGTGGCAGGTCCACCCAGATAAGATGGTCCTACATTTGTAACTGCCAATGGTTTGTTCAAAACTGTTCCTGTAGCACTATATTCTTCACAACCAACATCTTTCTGTGTCCTTGTTGTAGGTCTGTATTGACCTTGAATATCGAGTGCCAAGGTGTCAATTAATGGAATATTAAGCATTGCCGGGTAGTTTGAACTCGACCCGTTTATTGCAGGACTGGTAGCTGACAAACTATAATAACCGTCCGAATTCAAAGTGAGTTTAGGATCGTTGAGTGTCATTCCACTAGCAATGGATAGTCCGAGTGTTCCTGAGTAAAGATTTCCCAAAAATGTTTCACCGGAGGTAGTGCTAGCGCTCGAAAAAATACTACCTGAGTTTGAATAAAAGGCGTTATTAGCCCAGGTACAGTTTGTCATACCGGACTGTATTTCGCTTTCACCACATTTGTAAAAGGTATTGTGCAAAACATTATAATTGTTGTTGTAACCTGAATAAGTCAGAAAATAAATAGCTTTTGCGCCCGAACCGGGTAGTGAATTGTCTTGTCCGGTACCAGCCATTTCAAAATAATTATTATAAATCCATACATTATTAGCTTGTTTGCAGCGAACTCCACCTGAATTAATGAAGAAATTTCCGTACGCCACATTATTATCTCCGTTTCGGAAACAGAACATGGCATTTGGGTTGTTATTCATCGTGTTATAACGTAGCGTATTTTCCATCGATTTTACTGAGATTGCCTCACTGTCGCCCAAACCGGTATCTTCAAAATAGCAGTATTCCACCACAGTTCTCGAAATATAGGTTGAATATACACCGTCGCCAATACGGATACATTCATTCCCAAAGTCACCTCCAAAGCCAGGCATGTGTTGGAAGGAACAATAACGGATGGTATTATAACCTGGATTTGTAGCATTTGGAATAATCTGAACCATATCACCATCACCCCCATGATTTACATTGTTCAGTGCCGGTTTATTTTGAAAATTACAGAAAGAAACAACATTAAACTGACCTTCCAGTTGAATCATTTTACTGGCAGAATATCCGTTGAAATTGAGTTGGGTAATAGTATTTGAATTTCCGGTTACGGTTACAACATTTGTAGGATTTTCAACAATTTGTCCGTTCGATAGCGTATTAGTTGTAAACTGGAAACCACCAAATGTATTGTTATTCCCCGAAATGGTTATAGCATTCGTGCCGTCAAGATAAACACCACCGGCCGTTGCAGCCTGAACGGTGATATTCGATTTGGAAATGCTGATAGTATTGTTGGTGTAATGTCCATTAGTC
>CAIQOG010000650.1 GCA_903873355.1 uncultured Bacteroidales bacterium | reverse complement strand
GTATTTGAATAGATGAAAAAAGTTCTGGATTTTTCCTGCTGATTTTATCACAAACCCATCCAGCACGCCAGGCAACATCTGAATCAGTATCAAACATTAAATCAAACATCTCCCCAAAATCAATGCTGTCTGCCTTCGCAGACTGAACAATGACATTAATATATCCTAATGAAGCCGGATTTTTGAGTTGGTCACGATAATTCATAATAAACACACCCCCGACCCCTAAAGGGGAGTTAAAATTAGTTTTTTCCCCTTTAGGGGTAAGGGGTATTCAACGAAAAATAATATCTACAATCACCTCTGTACCAACGTATTTATTTAGTGATGTTTTAATTTCTTCGCGTGAAATAAATAAATCATGTCGAAGTACGGAAGAGGTGAGTTTTACATATAGTTTTCTGTTTTTTATACTTAACTCAGTTGTGTATTGCATGATATTATTACCAAGAACGGCTGGCCATGCATCTATAAGTCTTTTTTCATACAGTGGCCGGTCAAGATGTTGTTGTTTCAACACCTGACGAATAACATCACTTAGTAATTCGGTATTTTTTTTACGCATAATTCAATTCCCCGCTCGGCTCTGCCGCTTGGCTTGCCAAGAATTTTCAATTCCCAATTCTCAATTTCCAATTATAAACTATTGAGCATCAACCCGCCCCAAGCCCCTGAAGGGGATGTGTAATTACCTTCGTCTAATAAAATCGTTCTGAAATAAATTGTAAATTACTTTGCAAACCTCTCTTTACATCCCCTTCAGGGGCTTGGGGCATTATTCCGTTTTATTTCATTTAATTTTTAGATTGGTATTCTAATCTTTAATGCTATAAACTACCAACTATAAACTATTGATTACCAACTATAAACAACAGACTATAAACTATAAACTACCTACTACCAACTATAAACTTATCTGAGTTTCAGCACTTGTCCATACGAAACCCCTTCGGTAAATGGAATTTTATTAAGTTGATACAAACTAATTACCTGTATTCCATAATCTTGTGCTATACTGTACATCGATTCACCATCTTCAACAACATGTGTTTCGCATTCACGCGGGGCTTTTGATTTTTTTTGCTCAATAAAAACACGGATTCCTGCCTGAAGTTCTGAATTTGTATCCAGTTCGTTATATTCGCAGATGCGCTTTAAAGTCGTGTTAAACTCCTCGGCTATTGTTGAATAGCTGTCTCCCCACGATGCAGTTACAAATTTCACTCCGTTTACTCTGAAAATTGAGTGCGTATTTTTGGCGTGAATGTAACCCATGCTGCCCTGAGAGGGTACATTCTTGTTTTGCATTGAACTGACCGGTGCAAATTCACCCACATCAAAACGATGAAGATTGTAATTTTCAATAATTGAAATCAATTTAAATGCATAGGTCGGATCAGTAGCATATCCTGCCTTCTTCAATCCAAATGCCCAACCTTCGTAATCAGATGGAGAGAGGTAAAAAAGAAAGGCATATCGCTGTCTGTTTTTCAGAAAAAGAGCATGATCTTCGTACGATTCAAGAACATTGTTATATTTACGGAAACATTCTCCTTTAGCGTCATCATCGTGATAAATAGTTGCTCCTCTCCAATCGTTATTGCATTTAATACCGAAATGATTGTTAGATTGGCGGGTAAATTCACTAATTCCTGCTCCTGATTCAAGTAAACCCTGTGCTAAAATAATACTTGCAGGTATATTATGCTCTTTTTGTTGTTTTACTGCTATTTTATAATACTGATCAATGTAGGATAGATAGGCCTGATTGCGGTTTTGACTAACAGAAAAGAAATGGATTGAAAGAAATATATATACCAAATAACTTTTTGGAACTAATCTCATATCTGTAATTATTTCATTTATTTTGCTACAAAATTAAAACTATTTGATGAATAAGGTTGTTTTGATTAGATATTTTTATATTTTTGTACAAACAATGATTT
>CAIQOG010000649.1 GCA_903873355.1 uncultured Bacteroidales bacterium | reverse complement strand
CTGAAACATGAGCAACAGAGACAATTCGAGTACGATGGCTTAGTAATTTTTTATATTCCTCAATGTCCAATTCTCCGCTTTCATTCATTGGAATCACACGCAATATAAGTTTTTTACGTTCGCAAAGCATTTGCCAAGGTACAATGTTGGAATGATGTTCCATAACCGACACAATCACTTCATCACCTCCTTTGCAAAAAGCTTCACCAAAAGAAGTTGCCACCAGATTTATGGCTTCAGTCGTACCACGAGTAAAAATAATTTCTTCACGTTTTTCAGCATGTAGAAATTCGGCAACAGTATTGCGGGCTGCTTCATGCGCTTCAGTTGCTTTTTGGCTCAGGTAATGAACTCCCCGATGAATATTGGCATTAAGGTGGTAATAACCGTATTCAATTTTTTCAACAACACATCGGGGTTTTTGAGTTGTCGCACCGTTGTCGAAGTAAATCAGGTCTTTATTATAAATTTTTTCGGCCAAAATGGGAAAATCTGCCCTTATTTGCTGAATTTGTTCGTTTGTCATGCAGATGAAACTGTTTCGTACTGTTTTTTGTTCGGCAAAAGTACAGATTTTTTAGTAATGTGCCAATATGCTAAATGTGTCAATGAATCGGTGAATTAAACTTATTGGCATATTGGCTTATTAAATTCATTGGCACATTGCTTAATTTCCTGATTTCAACAATTTTTAACCGCTTTTCGTGTAGCAATCGTGAAATTATGATGTACTTTTGTGTGATTTTTCCCAAAAACTGCTTTCTACAAATCAAGCATAATAAAATGAATAAAACTCTTCTGGCTAAATTCACCCCGCACATTGCTGCAATTCTTTTATTTACTGTTATTTCGTATTGGTATTTTTCTCCTATTATTGAAGGAAAACAGTTGACAGGACATGATACCGAAAGCTGGATGTACATGGCCAAAGAAACTATCGATTTTAATTCTACTCATAATGATGTTACCTTGTGGACGAATTCGATGTTTGGCGGTATGCCAACCTATCAGATTTCAATGACGCAACCTTACAATCTGATGAAATATTTCGACAGTCTGACCACGATTTTCCCCGGACAGATTTGGAATATAATGCTTTATCTCATTGGGTTCTATATTCTTTTGCTGGCGTTCAAAGTCAATCCCTGGCTGGCCATTGCAGGATCTATTGCATTTACTTTTGCATCCTATAATTTCATAATAATTGCTGCGGGTCACAATTCCAAAGCTATTACCATAGCCTATATGGCACCACTGATTGGTGGAGTTTTTCTGGCATTCAGGGACAACCGGTTGCTTGGAAGTGTATTGACAGCATTTTTCCTGAGTCTGGCAGTTCGTGCGAATCACGTACAGATTCTTTATTACACAGTAATTATTTTGCTTATTTTTGCAATAGTTGAACTTATCTTTAGTATCAAAGAAAAACAAATTCCTGCTTTCCTCAAAACCAGCGGAATGCTTCTTGTTGCAGTGGCAATAGCTGTTGGGACAAATGCAACTACGCTGTTAACTACCAATGAATATGGCAAAGCTACCATGCGTGGTGAATCAAACGGGCTGACTGCCGATTCTCAAAACTCACAACATGGTCTGAATAAAGATTATATCACTCAATGGAGTTATGGTGTCGACGAAACAATGACTCTTCTGATTCCAAACTTTAAAGGTGGTGCAAGTGGAGTAAATCTGGGAACTGACAGCGAAACGGCAAAAAAACTCAGTTCGCTTGGTGCTCAGGATGTTGATAAAATAATGAAAGAAAACCAGTTTCCACTTTATTGGGGAGCTCAACCGTTTACATCAGGACCTGTATATATAGGAGCTATTGTATGTTTCTTATTCGTTTTGGGTATATTTCTGGTCGATAAAAAAATCAAATGGTGGTTGCTGCCTATGATTGCTCTGACAATAATGCTTTCATGGGGAAAAAACATGATGTGGCTTACAGATTTTTTCATCAATTATGTGCCACTTTACAACAAGTTCCGTACAGTTTCTATGACATTGGTAGACGCCGGATTTGGAATAACGCTTATGGCAATTCTTGCTCTAAAAGAGGTTTTCTCAGAAAAAACTGACAAGCAAAAACTAATTAAACCACTTTTAATAAGTACTGGAATTGTAGGTGGTATTACTCTGATTTTCGCACTGATACCATCGTTGGCTGGAAATTTCACGGCTGCAGCAGATGGTCAATATCAGGGAAATTATGCATTTCTGAAGGAAACGTTGCCTTTGGATCGTGCCGCTCTTTTGAGAGGTGATTCTTTACGCTCACTTGCTTTTATTCTGGTTTCGGCTGGTTTGATTTGGTTATATGCTAAGAATTTCCTGAAAACTCAATTAGCCTATACACTTTTTGGTATACTGATGTTAGTTGATTTGGTACCGGTTGCCATGCGATACCTGAATAACGATAATTTTAAATCTCCACGGCGTTATGAAGCTCTGATTGAAGCTTCTCCGGCAGACAATATCATCCTTCAGGACAAATCACAATACCGTGTGTTAGATGCAACAGTTAATATTTTCAACGATGCTTCTCCATCTTATTTCCATAAAAATATTGGTGGTTATCACGCTGCTAAACTTCGTCGTTATCAGGAATTGATAAACATACATATTGAAAAGGAAATCGGACAACTATTTGGAGCGTTCGGCCGGGCAAAAACAACTGATGTTGTTACTAATACAATGGATTCGCTCGGAGTGTTGAATATGCTCAACATGAAGTACCTGATTTACAACAAGCAAACTGCACCGCTTATCAATCCTCATGCTAACGGAAATGCCTGGTTTGTAAGCAAGGTAAAAATTGCTGAAAATGCCAATGATGAGATGAATCAGCTCGGAAAAATAAATACTAAAACCGAAATGGTTGTTGATAAAGAATTTGCATCGCAATTGCCGGCAAAACTGACATCCGATACTTCAGCTCATATTGCCCTGTCAAGTTACAAACCGAATGATTTGAAATATATTTTTAATTCCAAAACCGATCAGGTAGCTGTATTTTCCGAAATCTATTATAAAAATGGTTGGAATGCTTATATCAACGGACAAAAAGCACCTTATGTTCGCGCAAATTACCTGCTTCGTGCTATGCCGTTAAAGGCCGGTAATTACGAAGTGGAATTCAAGTTTGAGCCTTTATCATATAGTGTAGGCAATACTATTGCACTGATATCCTCAGTTTTATTGTTGTTGAGTATATTGGGTTATATATTCTGGAGTTTGAAAAATTCCGAAAAATCAATAGCTGAAGCCTGAGTATAACACTGAAAAAAACTGAAAATGAGTAAAGAAAATAGTTCAATCAATTCCGGGTTTTCGACCAAACACCTGTCCTCGACCATAAGTATGTCATTGGTATTATTTCTGGTTGGACTGGTTTTTATGCTGCTTTTTGTGGCTCGCGATATGAGTACTTTTGTAAAAGAAAATATTAATCTTTCAATTGTTTTGAATGACCAGACAAGCAAAGCTGATGAGCAACGGATTGAAAAATTCCTGACTTCTTCTCCCTATGCTAAAAGTGTGGAATACATTTCAAAAACCGATGCACTGAAAGACCATATCAGTAGTTTGGGTGAAAACCCGCAACAGTTTCTGGGTTTTAATCCGCTTAAGGCATCTATTGAAGTAAAACTAAGGGAAGTTTATGCTAACAATGATAGTGTGAGTATAATTCAAACTAAACTAAAAACATTTCCAAGCATATACCGCATTGTATATCAGAAAGATATGGTAACTCTGGTAAATGAAAATGTAAAGAAAGTTAGTCTGATACTTATCGGACTGGCCATTGTATTACTACTTATCTCTATCACACTTATAAATAATACTATTCGTTTGTCGCTGTATTCCAACAGGTTTTTAATAAATACTATGAAACTTGTAGGTGCTACACCGGGTTTTATTCGCAAACCGTTTTTAATCAGAAGTATGATAACTGGTTTTATTGCTGCTCTAATATCAATTATTTTGCTTGTTGCAGTAGTTTATTTTATTCAATATCAATTCGGTATTCCCGGCTTAATGATACAATCAGTGAATCTTTTGTATGTTGGACTGATAGTTCTTTTGTCCGGCTTGTTACTCACAATAACATCTTCATTTTTTGCAGTAGGGAAATACCTTAAAATGCATTCCAATAAACTGTTTTACAGCTAATTAAATTCAAATTTAAAATCAATATGGAAAACGACAAAAAATTCACACTTGCAAAAACCAATATGGCACTTATTGCTGTCGGATTTGTTATAATCGTCATTGGATTTATTTTAATGTCTGGTTCGGGAACAGTAACTGAATTTAACCCGGATATTTTTAGTTTCCGCCGTATCACAGTTGGACCGATGATTTCGCTCTTTGGCTTTGTCTTCATCATTTTTGCCCTTTTATACAAACCAAAAACCAAGTAAAGATGCATTTATTTCAAACAATTATTCTTGCAATTGTAGAAGGACTTACCGAGTTTTTACCAATTTCTTCTACCGGCCACATGGCTTTGGTTTCAGCTTTCATGGGAATTGAAAAAAATGAATTTACAACACTGTTTATTGAAAATATTCAGTTTGGTACTATTCTTTCTGTAATCGTTCTTTACTGGCGTAAGTTTTTTGATTTCAGCAAATTACAACTTTATGTAAAATTGATAATTGCTTTCATACCGGCAGCAGTTTTGGGTGTAATATTCAAAAAAAGGATTGACGAACTGATTGGAACTCCGGTGTTTATTGCCTGTACCATGTTTTTTGGTGGTTTCATTTTGATTTTTGTTGACAACTGGTTTAAAAACCAAACTATCGAATCGGAAGAAAAAGTTTCTAATAAAAATGCTTTATACATAGGTCTTTTTCAGGTGATAGCTGTTGTTTTGCCTGGTATTAGCCGCAGTGCCGCAACTATTATCGGTGGAATGCAACAAAAACTTACACGCAAAGCTGCTGCAGAATTTTCATTCTTTCTGGCTGTACCAACATTGGCTGGAGCATTTGCAAAAAGCCTTTGGGATGCTCATAAAGATACTCCAGAATTACTTAGCGGACATAACCTGGGCATACTTGCTCTTGGCAATCTAATTGGTTTTGTTGTCGCTATTTTTGCGATTAAAGGATTTATCGCGTTTCTTACCAAAAATGGATTTAAAGTTTTTGGTTATTATCGTGTGATTGTAGGTGCTATAATTTTAGGTTTAATCATTTTCGGAGTTGATTTAAGCGCTTTGGCGAGATAATCGAAGCAAAAAATTCCGAACTGAACTATGGATTTTATCGAAGGAGAAGTATTGTACGTTTCGAAGCCATTGAACTGGACTTCGTTTAATCTGGTGAATAAAATTCGCTGGAAATTACAGAAGACACTTCAACTGAAGAAACTGAAAGTTGGTCATGCCGGAACACTTGATCCATTAGCTACCGGAGTAATGATTATCTGTACCGGAAAATCAACGAAGTTGATTGAAAGTTTTCAGTATCAGACCAAAGAATACATAGCCACACTTAAACTGGGTGAAACGACACCAAGTTTTGATTGTGAATTACCTGTTGATGGCACTTATCCGACAGAGCATATTACCAGAGAACTCGTTGAAAGTATAATTCCACGGTTTAAAGGTGAAATATGGCAGACACCACCGGTATATTCGGCTGTAAAAGTTGATGGCAAACGTGCCTATGATTATGCCCGCGATGGACAGGAAGTAGAATTAAAAGCTAAGTTACTGATAATTGACGAGATAGAGCTTCTGGATTTCAATTTACCCACATTGAGAATACGGGTTATTTGCAGCAAAGGAACCTATATTCGCGCTCTTGCCCGTGATATTGGTGAAGCACTTGGTAGTGGCGCACATTTGATTGCCTTGGAAAGAACGCGAATCGGTGATGTGAAACTCGAAGATTGCTGGCAGATTGATGATTTGGTGGAATTTCTGGAAAAAGAAACCCCTAGCCCTAAAGGGGAATAATATTATTACAGATTATTACAATATGTTGGTCTTAATCTCCGTCAGCTGACGGATTTGGGGCCGTCTTAAAAAAACAATAAATATGAAGTTATCTAAGTTTAAATTCAAGTTGCCCGATGAGCTAATTGCTCAGTATCCGGCAAGACATCGTGACGAATCTCGTTTAATGGTTATACATCGTAAAACCGGAAAAATCGAACACCGAACGTTCAAAGATATACTTGAATATTTCGACGAACATGACTTGTTTGTTTTCAACGATACGAAAGTTTTTCCTGCCCGTTTATACGGAAACAAAGAAAAAACCGGAGCTCAGATTGAAGTTTTTCTACTTCGCGAACTGAACCACGAAATGCGCTTATGGGACGTATTGGTTGAACCTGCGCGCAAAATACGTATTGGCAATAAGCTTTATTTTGGCGAGGATGATTCTATTGTGGCTGAGGTTATTGACAATACCACATCGCGTGGACGTACCTTGCGCTTTTTGTTCGACGGCACACACGAAGAATTTAAAAAAGGACTATATAATCTGGGTGAAACTCCACTGCCAAAAAATATAACACGTCAGGTTGAACCTGAAGATGCTGATCGCTTCCAGACAATTTTTGCCAGGAACGAAGGTGCTGTTTCTGCTCCTGCAGCCGGTATGCACTTCAGTCGTGAATTGCTGAAACGCATGGAAATCAAAGGAATCGAATCAACTTTCCTGACTTCCCACATGAGTCTTGGTAATTTCCGCGAAATTGACGTAGAAGACCTTACAAAGCACAAAATGGATTCGGAACAAATGAATGTTCCATTAGAAACAACAAAAAAGGTAAATAAAGCTCAGGATGAAAACCGCAACATCTGCGCGGTTGGCGTAACCGTGATGCGTGCACTTGAAACCGTAGTAGGAACTGAAGGCAAAATAAAAGCATTCGATGGATGGACTAACAAGTTTATTTTTCCACCTTACGATTTCACTGTGGCAAACTCCATGATTACCAACTTCCATCTGCCATATTCTACACTTTTGATGTTAACCTGTGCTTTTGGTGATTATGATATGATCATGAAAGCTTATGAAACTGCTATTGCCGAAGGTTATAAATTCGGAGTATATGGTGATGCTATGCTGATAATCTAAAAGAAATTTCATTCAAATAAATCGGGCTGAATTGCTGATGCAATTCAGCCCGATTTATTTTATTCTGTCGTGGTTGGTTCTGTACTAACCGGCACCTCGTCCGGAATATCAGTTCCTTCTATAACTGCGGAGTCGGATGCTACAGAATCGGGTGGCAGCACGGTATGGCAGCCATAATTGCGTGTAATAGGTTCTTTCGGTTTGGTTGGGAATTTAGCACGGTATTGTTTCAGACTTTCGTCTTTCAATACTTTTTCCATAAACATACCAAAGATTGGCAATGCTGTGCGGCTTCCCTGTCCGAGTTCGCCGGTACGGAAATGTACGCTGCGATGCTCACCGCCAACCCATGCTCCACCAATCAGTTTGGGCGATACGCCCACAAACCATGCGTCGGAATGATTGGACGAAGTTCCGGTTTTTCCGCCAAAATCGGTATTATATCTGAATATATCCCAGCTCCAGAGCGCCTGTGTAGTTCCTCCGGGTTCTGTCATACCACCTTTCAGCATTTCAGTCATCAGCCACGAGACTTCATACGGAATAACCCGACGTTGTTCGGTTTTGGGTTCGTATATCACATTTCCATCTTTATCTTCAATGCGGGTAATCAGTACCGGGTCGTGGTAAATCCCTTCGTTTATTACTGTTCCGAATGAGTTTACAAGTTCTAATAAAGAAACATCCGACGATCCAAGACAAATTGATGGCTGATTTTCAAGCTTGGTTTTAATTCCAAGCAAATAAGCATATTTGATAATTTCCGGTATTCCAACCTGTTGTGCTAATTGAACTGCAATGGTATTTATTGATTGAGCAAATGCGTTTTTTAAACTTACAGGATAATTCAGGCAATATCCGTTGGCATTATGTGGCGTCCAGGCTTTTTGTTTGCCATTTTCGTCATATTTCCAGGTTACATATTTATCAGTCATCAAATCACAGGGCGACATTCCGTGCATCATGGCAGCTGTGTAAACAAAAAGTTTAAACGTTGAGCCCGGCTGACGTTTTGATTGTGCTACTTTATCATATTGCCAGAATTTAAAATTTATATCCCCGACCCAGGCTTTTACATACCCACTTTCGGGTTCCATTGCCACAAAACTGCTGTGCATAAAGTGATTCATATAACGTATCGAGTCCATTACGCTCATAACTACTTCCTTCTCGCCTTTTTCGTAATCAAATACTTTTGTTTTGTGAGGCAGATTCAGAAAATAAGTAACTGAATCGGGATTATCTTTATAACGCGCTGATAATAAAGCATACGTCTTTGTTCTCCTGGCAATATCTTCCACAAAATTCACAATATCCTTGTGATTTTCGTCCTGCCATGGGTTTTGTCCATGCCAATGATCCCAAAATTTACGCTGAACAATCCGCATTTGCCTGTCGACTGCTTCCTCTGCATATTTTTGCATGCGCGAATCGATGGTGGTATATATTTTCAATCCATCAGAAAAAATATCGTATCCGTTTTCAGCTTCCCAATCCTGAAGGTATTTTTCAAGATAGGCACGGAAATGAAGTGCATTACCGTCATAACTTTGTTCAACACTGTAATTCAGACGAATAGGAATTTGCTTAAGGGAATCACATTCATGTTGAGAAATAAGATTGTGTCTTATCAGATTATCAAGCACAACATTTCGACGTTCCATCGAACGTTTTGGATGTGTAATCGGGCTATAAGTTGAAGTGGCTTTCAACAAGCCAACGAGCGTTGCAGATTGTTCGTAATTCAGCTTTGCAGGTGTTGTTTTGTAGAATGTTTTGGCAGCCGTATGAATTCCATATGCATTACTTCCAAAATCTACCGTATTGAGATACATCGTCAGAATGTCTTTTTTGCTGTAGAAAATCTCAATTTTTACAGCCGTAGTCCATTCCTTTGTTTTGCTGATTATTAGTTTTACACCCGGAATATATCCAAAAAGACCCGTTGAATACTGATTACGGGTTTTGTACATATTTTTCACCAACTGCTGTGTAATGGTACTTGCACCACGACTCCGACCCTGAGTCATGTCTTTCATGGCTGCAACAACACCCTCAAAATCAATCCCGAAATGTTTATAAAATCGTTCATCTTCAGTAGCTATAAGTGTTTTGATGAGCTTTGGAGAAATTTCATCATAAACTACCGGCGTGCGGTTTTCACGAAAGTATTTGCCAAAAACTTTGCCATCGGCAGTATAAATGAGCGTTGCAACCGATTGATTTGGATTACTAATACTCCTTAATCCCGGCGATTTTCCAAACAACCAGAATAAGTTAATATCAACTATGAAAAGATATATAAGAAACAAAACGATAGAAGTTACTATCAGGTTGACAATTTTCTGATACCATACCAATCCATGATAGCGTGCAATCCGGACTTTACGCCACGTAATAAACTTTTCCCACCAAACTTTGATAAAATCCCAAGCTACAGGTAAAAACTCCAACAGTTTCCCCCACCAAAACAAAATAAAATCCTTAATATTCTCTTTCAGATTTTCTTTCTTTCTTCTCATAAATCGATAGGTTTTGTTTAATACAAATGTAATGGAAAAAATGGAAATTGCATAGGCTTAATCTCTTGAATTTATTAAAATATTCGAAAATGATTTTATTCTTCAAAAATCAAAACTCCTGCCTTACAATTTGTAAAGCAGGAGTCTTTAGTTTAATATCCTGATACTTGGTTCTACAAGTCAGTTCAGATTCCGAATTCAGCTTTAATAGCATCCACCATATCGGTTTTTTCCCAGGTAAAAAGTTCTACTTCTTTCGAAATTTCATTTCCGTTTCCGTCTTTAAATTTCTTTGTAACCACCACCGGCGTACGTCCAACATGACCGTATGAAGCTGATTCTTCATAAATTGGGTTACGTAATTTCAGGCGCTCTTCAATGGCTTTCGGACGCATATCGAACAATTTTTCGATTTTGGTTGCAATTTCGCCATCGCTTAGTTTAACCTGAGCAGTCCCGTAGGTATTTACATAAAGGTTCATTGGTTTTGCCACACCGATAGCGTATGCCACCTGAACCAAAACTTCATTAGCCAAACCAGCAGCCACAATGTTTTTGGCAATGTGACGGGCTGCATAAGCTGCCGAACGGTCCACTTTCGAAGGATCTTTGCCCGAGAAAGCACCACCACCGTGAGCACCTTTACCACCGTATGTATCAACAATAATTTTACGACCTGTCAGACCTGTATCTCCATGAGGACCACCGATTACGAATTTTCCGGTCGGGTTTACGTGAAGAATAAAATCATCTTTTATTAATTGGGCAAACTGTACATCCAATGCTTTTACACGAGGAATCAGAATATTTTTTACGTCTTCTTTAATTATTGCCAACATCTCTTCATCAGCCTGTAATTGGGATTTTGTTGCTGATGGTTTTGAAAAATCGTCGTGTTGAGTAGAAACCACAATGGTATGTACTTTTACCGGTTGGTTGTTGTCATCGTATTCGATGGTAACCTGTGATTTTGAATCGGGACGGAGATAAGTCATTACTTTTTCTTCGCGACGAATTGCTGCCAGTTCTTCCACTAAAGCATGCGAAAGATCAAGCGCAATCGGCATCAGGTTTTTGGTTTCGTTGGTTGCATAACCAAACATCATTCCCTGGTCGCCGGCGCCTTGATTCATTGGGTCTTCACGTTCCACACCACGGTTGATATCGCCCGATTGTTCGTGCAAAGCTGAGAAAATACCGCAGGCATTTCCGTCGAACATATACTCGCTTTTGGTATAACCAATGCGGTTAATCACACGGCGAGCCACTGACTGAACATCGATGTAAGCGTTTGATTTTACTTCGCCGGCCAACACAACCTGACCGGTAGTTACAAGAGTTTCACAGGCCACTTTTGAAGTGCTGTCCAATGCCAGAAAGTTGTCCAGAATGGCATCTGAAATTTGATCGGCAACTTTGTCTGGATGACCTTCTGAAACCGATTCGGATGAAAATAAGTATCCCATTTCTTTAATTTACGATTTTACGATTTACAATTTACGATTGCATTGTAAGCAAACTGCAAATTGAAACAGTAAAGATGAATGAATTGTTTTAAATCTCCTGTAAATTAAACGGGGAAAGTGCGTAGGACTTTGAAAGGGGCAGAAAGTGTTGCGATTTAGCATTTTTTTCTGTGGTTGCAAGCAGTCCAAATCTCTCCACATTTTTTACGCAGCAAAAGTACGAAATCTATTTCAATTGGCAAAATTTCATTTATAAGCCTTGTTTGAAATCAACTAAAAAAAAGGAAGAGATGTAAATTAACACATCTCTTCGTTTATATGGTTTATCGTGATAAAAACAAATTAATTTGCAGGAGCAATTAATTTATAGCCTTTACCATGAATATTTACAATGTTCAATCTTTGATCATCTGCTAACAATTTACGAAGTTTGCAAAGATAAACATCCATGCTTCTTCCGTTAAAGTAGTTGTTTTCTTCCCAAATTGACTCAAGTAAAAATTTACGTTCCAATAATACGTTTGGATTTGCAGCCAAAACGATCAACAGATGTAATTCTTTGTTGGTTAGCTTTTTAGAGTCTCCTTTGATCGAAAGAAGTCTTTTCTGTACATCGACAGTAAAATTACCAACTGTATAAGTTGGAGTTTTTAGCAGTTTTTCAAGTACTTTGTTTTCGTTTTCCATTTTTTTACGTTTTAAGAATTAATAGATATAGTGAATATAGCTTTTACAATTTAGAGCTATATACAACACAAAATAGGTTATGCCGCATATATTTAACAAAAGTACAGTAAAAAAGTTTAATAAGCAAACATTTAATTTAATTTCTTGTGATAAAAATTCTGAAATCTATTGAATATTAACCATAAATTTCGGAAATTTTAATCTTTGAAACATCCTATCATATTGAATATCAAATCAATAAATTCACACTTTGCAATGCGGTTAAATTATGTTAATTATACAATTAAACGAAATTTTATCGCTATTTATAATAGAATCTATTTTAACCTAAATAATATTTGTATTTTCATTCATTTTTAATCTATATTGTCTACATTTGTCTTTCATTTTTAAACGCAAAACAAATGAAATTAATTCTCTATTTATCCCTATTTTTTATCGCTATTAGTCTGTCAGGACAAACTACACTTATAATTCCTCAGATTCAAGGCACAGGATCAAGTAGTTCGTATGTTTCTCAGTTAGTAAAGACTTCGGGTGTTGTTACCGCTAAATTTATCGGGACAAACAAAGTTGGTGGATATTTCATTCAAGATGCTGTAGGTGACAACAATAGTCTTACTTCAGACGGAATATTTGTAGCCACTTCAACAGATAATATTACAGTTGGAGATTTAGTTGAAATAACCGGGACAGTGTCAGAAAATTCCGGAAGAACACAAATTGGTTCACTTACAAAAACAACAATAAAAAGTTCGAATAATTCTTTACCTTTTGTGAAAGTAAAATACGATGCAACTAACTGGAATTGGGAACAATACGAAGGAATGTTACTTCAGTTTGATCAAAATATTTATGTAACTTCAAACTCGGCATTGCTAACTGCAGGACAGCTTACTTTAAATCCAACACGATTATATACTCCTACAAACCAGTTCTTACCAACATCAACAGCGTATACAAATTTAGTAAACTCAAACTCATTAACACAACTTACACTTGATGATGGCATAACTACTACAAATTATTCACCTCCGGTTTTTGCTGATGCTTCAGGCTCAAGAAGACCAGGCGAACGGGTAAATGGTTTGCTGGCTACAGTAGATTTTGCAAATTCTATTAATGTACTTTATCCTGCAACAACACCCCGTTTTTTTGGAAATCCACGACCAACAGCACCTTTTGGATTGGGCAACTACAATCTGAAACTTTGTGCTTTTAATCTTGAAGTGTATCTTTATGATTCTTTTGGAACTGGCTTTGGACCAAATGATGCCACACAGGCAGCTCAGCAACACACTAAAATCGTTGCAGCTATGCTGGCTATCGATGCAGATGTTTATGGTTTGATTGAAATTCAGCAGGGTCAGGCGGCATTGCAAAAACTTGTTGCAGGTTTAAATACAGCAACTGTTGCCGGACGCTATGGTTATGTTGATGATGGTGGAACGGCAAGTGGTTCTTATACCAAAGCAGCCTTTATTTATCGTACCGATAAAGTCACACCCTATTCGACTTTGAAAAGCAATGATTTACCAAGCAGTGCTCCAAAATACAGAAAAAAAGCTCAGGCATTCATACTAAAAAGCAATAATGAAAAAATTATTTTCGGCATCAATCATTTTAAAGCCAAAAGTGGTTGCAGTTCTGCAACGGGTTCTGATGCAGATCAGGGAGATGGACAAAGTTGCTACAATTACACACGGGTTCAGGAAGCTAATTCAACCATTACTTTTGCAAATACATGCAAAACATTTTATGGAGATAATGATGTGATAATAATGGGTGATTTGAATGCTTATGGGATGGAAGACCCAATTCAGACACTTGTAAAAGCAGGTTATACGGACTTACACCGTGCTTTTCATGCCGACACTACTTATAGCTACGTGTATAATAATCAGGCCGGATATCTGGATAATGCATTGGCATCAGCAACTTTATTACCTCAGGTTACCGGTGTTTGCGCGTTTCATATTAACTCTGATGAACCTGATATATATGGTTATGCCGGAAGTTCTTATCAGGCAAATATGTACAGAAGTTCTGACCACGACCCGATTGTTATCGGGTTGTCACTTGGTAATTATACATCTGTTGAAAACTTGTCGTTTGAAGATAAAATTCAAATTACACCGACCCTTGTAAATGATTGTTTTTCAATTTCAAATGCTGAGGGGAAAACTCTTCAATTATTTAACACAAAGGGAATTTTACTCTTGCAAGCAAAAATTATTTCTGAGAAGCAGACAGTAAATATTCGTGAATTAAAACTACCTTCCGGCATTTATCTGGTAAAAATTGTGGGTGAAGGAGTTAAGCGAATTCTTATTTGCAATAATTTTTAGCGAAATGTAAAAGTATGACTTACCAGCGATTTGTACTTTTCCGACCAAAAAGTAAAATATAAAGATTAATTAGCGGAAGCAGAATATCCAACAACGGCAAGCTGCTGATATAGCGTCGTCCACCGAAATGCCTGGAAGACATATTAATAATAACAGCTTGTACCAGATAACGTGTGAGAAACAAAACTCCGGTGGCAATCTGAGTTATCATGCTTCCAAAAACAAGTGCCAAAATTAGCAACAAGTAAAAAAGACCTCGTGTGGTTGGTTCAAAAACCAAGCGCATCTTGCTCGAACTTTTGTAGAACGATGATACTGACAAGTGGCGTTCTTTCTGATAAAACCAACCTCTGAAAGTTTTATTTGGTTCTGACCAGGTGATGCTATCCGATGCAACTTCTATTCGTGTATTCCAGGGATTCGATGCTTTGTTTACCAGCAAATCATCATCACCTGAACTCAGGTGTAATGTAGAAGCAAAGCCCTTTTGTGCCATAAACGTTTCCTTGCGATATGCAAGATTACGTCCTACGCCCATATATGGTTTGCGTGCAGCAGCCATACCCAGGTATTGTAACGCGATAAATAAGGTATCGAAAGTAATCAGGCGATTCAGGAATCCTTTCTTTTGCTGATAAGCTCCATAACCCAACACGAAATCAGTTTCGCGGCTGAAGTTGCGCATCATGCAGGCAATCCATTCTTTATTTTCAGGCACGCAGTCTGCATCTGTCATCAATAGGAAATCGTATTTAGAGGCTTTAATTCCCAACGTAATACCAAGTTTTTTGGTACTCACGTTTTTTGCTCCAACCGGAACAAACGTGGTACGCAAACGAGGGTATTGTTCACCCAAATCACGTAGAATTTTTTCGGTATCGTCAGTGGAACCATCGTTTATAACAATGACTTCGTATTCAGGGTAATCCTGCTGAAGTATAAGCGGAAGAAATTTCTCGAGGTTTTCTGCTTCATCTTTGGCACAAATAATAACTGAGACAGGTGGTTGTTCGGTCTGAAAATGAACTTTTCCATTTTTCGCTTTTCTACGTAAACGTAGTACTCCGTTCAAATATCTGGTGTAAAAATAAAGTTGATAAAAGAAAGTAATCAGCAAAGCACCAAACACAATCAATTCAATCAGCGAAAATGAGAACCCGTATATATTCATTTTTCAGTTATCAGAGTATAATTATCAGTAAATTATTAATACAATTCGTCAGAAGTATATGCTTTAGGCAACTTACGAAGATTATATTGTGATGCCATAATTTCACCGTATGCACCTGCCGAACGCAGTGCAATCAAATCGCCCCGTTTGGTTTGGTTCAGTATAAAATCTTTGGCAAAAGTATCGGATGATTCACAAATCGGACCTACTACATCATAAGCTTCTGTTGGAAGTTCCGAACTGATATTTTCAATCAGGTGAAAAGCCTGATATAAAGCCGGGCGAATCAAATCGGTGAAACCTGCATCCAAAATAGCAAATTTCTTTGTAGCTCCTTGTTTTACATACAGCACTTTTGAAACCAACGTTCCGCATTGAGCCACCACGGCACGACCTAATTCGAAGTGAAGTGTTTGTCCGGGCAATAAATTCAAATGATCGCGGTAAACTTTAAAGAAAGATTCAAATTCAGGTATCGGAAAATGATTCGGATGTTCATAGTTGATACCTAAACCGCCGCCCACATTTATATTCTGAAACGTTACTCCTTTAGCACTGAATTGTTCCTGCAACTCATTTACCCGAACACACAAGTTGTGAAACGCCGTCATATCAGTAATTTGAGATCCAATGTGAAAATGAATTCCAATCAGTTTTACATTTCCCAATGATTTAATCAAATCAACCACTGAATCAATATCTTCCATATTGATTCCGAACTTATTTTCATTCGTTCCGGTAGTTATGTAATGATGCGTATGTGCGTCAACATTTGGGTTGATGCGCAATGCCACATTGGCTGTTTTGCCCTGGGCAGCTGCCAGTTCGTTGATAACCTCAAGCTCAGGAACTGATTCAGCATTAAAACAGAAAATATCATTTTTCAATCCAAGATTGATTTCCCAATCGGCCTTACCAACACCCGCAAAAACGATTTTCGAAGCCGGGATTCCTGCGTCAAGTGCAGCCTGCACTTCACCACCACTCACACAGTCAGCACCCAGTCCTGCTTCTTTTATTACCGCCAAAACACTTGGGTTTACATTGGCTTTCATGGCATAATGCACATGGTAATCCGATTTCTGAGATTCAGTATTTATTACTTCCAACGTTTTGCGTAAAACATCCAAATCATAATAATAAAATGGAGTTTGTATTTCGTTGAATTTATCAGTAGGAAATTTTCCTTTAATCATAGAATAATTACAAGTAATTAGTTACAAGTTACACGTTTGTATTAAAACAAGCTAATAACGTCTTTTATTACAACTGAACGGAGACATTTAATTGTCAATTATCAATTGTCAACTGTCAATTAAAAAGTGCAGCGCTCAAAGCATTCAACGCACGTTTTTTATCGTCGGCTTTAATTAGGAACGATATGTTGTAGTTACTTCCACCATACGAAATCATACGAACCGGAATTTCACTCAATGCACCAACAACTTTGGCCTGAAAACCTACATTTTCGAATGGCATATCGCCAACTACACAAATAATAACCATATCTTTATCAACGGTAACAGTTCCGAATTTCTTCAAATCGTTTACAATTTCGTCTAATTTCTTTGCATTATCGATAGAAACTGAAACGCCAACTTCCGAAGTAGTTACCATATCGATTGGGGTGTGATGCGATTCGAAAATTTCAAATACTTTGCGCAGAAAACCGTGCGCCAATAACATACGACCTGATTTTACCTTGATAGCGGTAATTCCGTCTTTAGCCGCAACTGCTTCTATTTTTCCTTTTTTACTTTGAGTAGAAATCAATGTTCCTGGTGCTTTTGGATCCATCGTGTTCAGTAACCGAACCGGAATATTTGCCAGTTTTGCAGGCAAAATACAAGTTGGATGAAGAATTTTTGCACCAAAATAAGCTAACTCGGCAGCTTCTTCGAAATGTAACACCGGCACAGGTTTCGTTCCTTCCACGTAGCGAGGATCGTTGTTGTGCATGCCATCTATATCAGTCCAAATCTGAATTTCGTCTGCTTTCACGGCAGCTCCCACTAATGATGCAGTATAGTCGCTACCACCACGTTGCAGATTGTCAATTTCGCCATAAAAGTTGCGGCAAATGAAACCCTGTGTGATATATATGGTTTTATCGGGATGATTACCAAGTTGTATCGCTATGTTTTCGGCGATATAGTTCTGGTCAGGTTCTGAATTTTTATCAATACGCATGTAATCGAGTGCAGGAAGTAAGATGCTGTTTTCTCCAATTTCTGTTAAATACAATTGAAACATGGCTGTAGAAAGCATTTCACCTTGTGCAAGAATTACTTTCTCTTCGAAAAGCGTAAACACAGATTTGGAAAACGAACGAAGATAGTTGAAATGATCTTTGATAACTACTTTAGCTTCAGCTTTGAATTCGGCACTCTGATATAAATCTTCAATTACATCAAAGTATTTGTTTTCCAGCATATTAATCTTTTCCAACGCACCGGCAATGTTGTTTTTATAAAGATAATCTGAAATTTCAACCAAATTATTTGTAGTCCCCGACATTGCCGACAGTACCACAATTTTCTGTTCACCATCGCAAATCAGTTTAGCCACATCTTTCATGCGTACAGCAGAACCTACGGACGTTCCACCAAATTTTAATACTTTCATACGTAAATAATTGTTTTTTAGAGGTCGTATGGAACTCGCATGTCAAATTTTCACTGTCTTTGGTGAATACTCGTATTCATGCTCGTTTCACGTGTTATATAGTTATGTTGTTAGTCTATTTAAAATTAGATGCAAAAGTAATATTTTTTTCTCAATAATTTTCCATTTGTCATATCGATTATTTGAGTTACATTTGCAATGAATAATGATTTTATTCCCTAAAAAAAAGAATAGTATTTAAATAATCAATATTCCTTAGCAAGACAACAACAATAAACTCTAAATCAGCTCTATACAATTACATGAATTGAAGAATTAGAAGGAAGTTTAAGATTGATTGAACATTGAATGAAGATAAAATCAATTTTAATTCACTGATTAATAAAAAAAGGAAGAACTGAGTCGTCCTTCCTTTTTTCATTAATAACAAGTGGGTGGAAAACGGGGCTCGAACCCGCGACCTTCGGAACCACAATCCGACGCTCTAACCGACTGAGCTATAACCACCATGTTTTGCGAGTGCAAAGATAATACAGCTATTGAATCTGTGCAACTATTTTAAAAAAAAAACGGTTTTATTTTATAACCATTTGATTTACAACCTACAAACTCAAGAACAAATGAAATATTTTGTTTCAAATCCAAAACTGGATACACAAATTTCGGAAATAAAACAAAAAATAAGGCTGTCGATGAACGGAATCGTATCCGAACAGATGACTCAAGGGGGTATTTTATATAAAAAGAATTTTGGCGTTAGCATTCCCCGAATAAAAGAAATTTCATCGGAATATATACCCAATCATGAGTTGGCACAAAGATTATGGGCTTTAGAAATCCGCGAGACCATGATAATGGCCACATTACTCGAACCATTAGACAAATTCACAACCGAACTGGCGAATGAATGGGCACAAAGTTTCAATCATGTTGAAATTGTGGAACAGGTTTGCATGAATTTATATTCTAAGTTAGCTTTTGCTAATGAACTTTGCAAAAGTTTTATTTCCAATAACAATATTTGGATTCAGATTGGTGGATTCACACTGGCTGCCAGAGTCTATGAAAAACTAAATCAGGATCTGATTAATTTAATTATTCTAAAAGCATTGGAAATTTCCAAAACTGAAGATTATCATTTATACAAGGCATTGTCGGTTTGCTTAAGCCGTTTTTGCCGAAAAGACAAGGATACAGCAGGTTACATTCTTCAACAAATAAATAAATTTGATGTAAATAAGTCAGTCGGACAGCGTTTTATTTCATCCGAAGTGAAACAAGAAATATTATTTTTGGAAATATTATAGCACAAAACAGCACAAAAAGTTGTACTTTTGTTGTTCCTAATTTAAACCCATGAAGGAAGAAGTTTCATATGAAGCTGTGAAAGAGATTTTCACCGAATATCTCAAAGAACATAAGCATCGCAAGACCCCTGAACGGTATGCGATTTTGGAACGCATCAATGGTTTTGAGGGTCATTTTAATGCTGAAATATTGTATAATTTGATGCTGAAAGATTATCGGGTTAGTCTGGCTACGGTTTATAATACGCTGGAATTGTTGCTTGAGTGCAAACTTATTATCAAACATCAACTTGGCGGTCAGTATGCACAGTACGAAAAAGCTTTTGGAAATAACACTCATAATCATTTAATCTGCACAAGTTGTGGAAAAGTGAAGGAATTTACGGATAAACAGTTGCGCATATCTATTCAATCACGCAAATTCGCTCATTTTTACTCCACACATTACACCTTGTACTTGTATGGCTTGTGCCACAAATGCAAAGCTAAATTAAAATCACAAAATGCTGATTGATATCAAATAATAAGAATTAAAACTTAAAAATGAAAGTAGATGTTTTGTTAGGTCTTCAGTGGGGAGACGAAGGAAAAGGAAAAATTGTTGATGTATTAACTCCCGGATATCAATTGATAAGTCGCTTTCAGGGCGGTCCCAATGCCGGTCACACACTTGAATTTGAAGGCAAAAAATTTGTATTACGCTCCATACCGTCCGGCATTTTTCAGGGCGACAAAGTAAATGTAATTGGCAATGGGGTAGTTCTCGACCCAGCGCTTTTCAAAGCTGAAGTGGATGCGCTTGAATTATCAGGTCACCCACTAACTGAACGATTGAAAATCTCCAAAAAAGCACACTTAATTTTACCTACGCACCGATTGCTTGATGCTGCTTATGAATCAGCCAAAGGAAGTGGTAAAATAGGAACTACCGGTAAAGGTATCGGACCAACCTATACAGATAAAATAAGTCGCAATGGAGTTCGTGTTGGTGATATTTTACACAATTTTGAAGAAAAATACAATACAGCAATTGCCCGTCACAAAGAAATTCTGAATCAATATAATTTTGAATATGATTTGACCGAACTTGAAAAAGCCTGGTTCGAAGGAATTGAATGTATTAAACGTTTTGATTTGATTGATAGTGAGCATTTTGTAAACGAAGCTATAAAAACCGGCAAAAAAGTATTGGCCGAAGGTGCTCAGGGAACTATGCTCGATATAGATTTTGGTTCATATCCTTTTGTTACTTCTTCAAATACAATTTGTGCCGGCGCCTGTACCGGCCTGGGAGTTGCTCCCGGAAATATTGGTGAAGTTTACGGAATTTTTAAAGCGTATTGCACGCGTGTGGGCAGCGGTCCGTTTCCAACAGAATTGTTCGACGAAACCGGTGACTTAATGCGCAAAATTGGTTTTGAGTTTGGCTCAGTAACCGGTCGTCCACGTCGCTGTGGCTGGATTGATTTGGTGGCCTTGAAATATGCGGTGATGATAAACGGTGTTACTCAACTGATTATGATGAAAAGTGACGTAATGGATGGTTTTGATACCATAAAAGCCTGCGTTGCATATAATATTGATGCACAGGAAACAGAGCAGTTCCCATACGATTTGAATGATGGTGCCGAGCCGGTTTATGTTGAACTTCCGGGTTGGAAAACTGATATGACAGCTGTACGAAGCGAAGATGAATTCCCTGAAGAATTCAACGCATATATTAGTTTTCTGGAAGAAGAGCTGGAAGTGCCGATTAAAATTGTTTCAGTCGGACCGGACAGAGCTCAAACTATTATCAGATATCAGGAGTAGTATATTAAAGTTGAGTTATTTTTCAACTATCAACTGACAACTATTAACTGATAACTAAACTGTCATTTTGTCATTGGCAAGGATTTTGATAGCAATGAATCTCAAACCAATTAAAAATTAAGATTATGTTTATAGGGTATATTATTTTTGGGGTGTTTGCCCTGATTAGCTGGATGATTTCAAGAAATTTGAAATCAAAATTTGAACGTTATTCACAACTTCCGATTCCTCGCGGAATGACAGGAAAAGATGTGGCAATGAAAATGCTTCGTGACAATGGAATTTATGATGTTCAGATAACTTCAACCGAAGGGCATCTTACCGACCATTACGATCCATTGACAAAAACCGTAAATCTAAGCGAAAACGTCTATTCTTCGAGCAATGTTGCAGCTGCAGCTGTTGCGGCTCACGAATGCGGTCATGCCGTTCAGCATTCGATGGCTTATGCGCCATTGACTTTACGCTCGAAATTAGTACCTGTGGTGAATTTTGCTTCCAATTGGATGCAGTGGATTTTACTGGCAGGAATTATATTTATCCGTTCATTCCCACAACTCATGTTGATTGGCATTTTTCTTTTTGCGATGACTACATTGTTTAGTTTTATTACATTGCCGGTTGAAATTAATGCAAGTTCACGCGCACTGGTTTGGCTGAATACTGCCGGAATAACTAACTACGAAACTCACGATCAGGCAAAAGATGCTTTGAAAACAGCGGCATACACCTATGTTGTAGCTGCTCTCGGATCATTGGCAACGCTGGTTTATTATATTTTGATTTATCTTGGCGGAAGTCGCAGATAATTCTAACAGTCTTATTGTCAGCTAAATGAAAAAAATGGAGTTGAATCGAAATTATTTTGATTCAACTCTTTGTATTATAAAAATAAAATAGTATTTTTGCAGTCCGTTTCGGAAAAGGTAACGAAGAAGCAATGCCAATGGCAACTCACCTTCCCGATGTAATCAGAAAAGTCGTTAATAAAATGTACGCAATCGTAGAAATTTTGGGACAACAGTTCAAGGTGGAAGCCGGAAAAAGACTGTTTATCCATCGCATGGAAGAGGCCGAAAGAGGTTCTCAGTTAGAGTTTGACAAAGTATTGCTGGTTGACAATCAAGGCACAATTACAGTTGGTGCACCGGTTGTTGAAGGAGCAAAAGTAGTCGCAGAAGTTATTTCGCACGTTCGTGGTGAAAAAGTAATTGTTTTCCACAAAAAACGTCGTAAAGGATACCGCAAACGT